>CAUQBM010000007.1:0-41316 GCA_963516705.1 uncultured Candidatus Saccharibacteria bacterium
ATACTATATACAACACAAAAGATATACCAGAAGATATTTTATCAGAAACAGCCTCTAGGTTATCTCCGTTTTCTACTAACTCTTAAGCGGCATAATGATGTGTGTATAATCAGGATTTTTTACCTGCTCGCGAATTACACACGGCGACAATTTGCCATTAAACGAAAATACGATTTCATCCGCGTCAATAATATTCAAAACCTCAGTTAGGTAGCGTGAATTAAGCGTTACTTGACCATCTGCGGATATTTTGGCTGTTGCCTCTGAGGTGTTCTCGCCAAGTTCAGACGCAATCGAATGAATAGAAAGCAGGGAATTTTCCTCTGATGCAGTAATTGTAATTCCACCGCCAGATTCACGCGCGAATAACGCCGCAATTTTCGTAACTCGACTAAAATCAGACTTCTTAATAACAATCTCAGTTTCAGCAGTAGATGGAATCAATTGACGATAATCAGGGAATTTCCCGTCAATTAATCGACTAACAATTTCCATGTCTCCCGTCTTAAAACAGACTTGAGAATCGTCAAAAAGAACCGTAATTTTCTTCTCATCGCCGACGCTTTTACTGACTTCCGCCAGAGTAGAAGCAGGAATGATCGCTGAAACTTCATTATCTGACTTTATTAGGCGCTTTTCTGCCAACCTGTAGCCATCAGTAGCGGCCAAGTATAGCGATCCTTCGTAATTGTGCCAATAAACTCCCGTAAGAACTGCTCGCGTAACGTCAGAGCTGACAGCCAGCTTTGTTTGAACTATGGCTTTCTTTAAGTCCTCAACGTCAATTTCATATTGCATAGCGGTCTTTTCATCAATTGTAGGCAGCTCAGGATATTCATCAGCCACCACACCATTGATAACTGATGAGAATTTTCCTGAAGTTATATGTAAATGTTCGTTTTTAGTTTCAAGCTCCACTGGACCGCTTGGTAAGTTTGTAATGAATTCTGACACCAATCGGGCAGGGATTGTAATAGATCCATGATCTTCAATTTTCGCGCCAATGTATTGAGTGGAAGCAATTTCCAAATTCGTTCCAGCGATTAATAGTCTTCCTCCATCAGTACGAAGTAAAATATTATTCAATATCGGCAGTTCATTGCGACTTGATGCGATATCTTTGATTAGATTAAGTGCTTTTGCAAGTTTTTCTTGGGTGACTGATACTTTCATTATACTTTCCTTAATTTTTTAATTAGTCTTAATAGTAATAGGTGCTGTGGAAACTGGGTAAAAAATGTGTTCAAACAGGGGTAAAGTGGCGATAAAATAGGTGGAAAACCCTGTGTGCTATTTGTGGACTTTATAGTGGATATTTGTGTATTATTCCACTGTCTGCTGACTTGTCGTTTTCTTTCCACAGATCTGTGTGTTGGTAAGTCGCCGCAAAAACACAACATCTGCACAGCTTTTCCACAATTAATGAACATATAATTTATCCTTAATGTCGTTAATTTGTTCACGAATACTGACGTTAGTAAGACTTTCTTTAGTAATTTTTTCAATTGAATGCATAGCGGTCGTGTGGTCTTTTCGTCCAAGCTCTTGGGCAATTTTCGGAAAACTCATTTTCAGTTCACTGCGTAGAAGAAACATCGCAATTTGTCTTGGCATCGCGATAAATTTATCTCGTCTGGATGAGCACATATCTTTCACGTCAATATTATAATATCGCGCCGTCTTATCAATTATCTGTTTGGCGGTTATATGTTGTGGTCTATTGCGTTTGATATCTCCCAAAATTCCTTCAGCTGCCGCTAAATCAGGCGTGAAATTCTGCATTTCCGCATAAGCAAGCAGTCGATTCAAAGCGCCTTCCAGTTCGCGAATGTTTGTCTTAAAGTTGGTCGCCAGATATTCTACGACATCGGAATCTAGTTCGGTGTTGCTGAGTTCAGCTTTCGCTTTAACGATAGCGCAACGAGTTTCATAATCAGGCATCTGAATATCAATCGCCATACCCCACTCAAATCGACTACGCAAACGATCGGTTAGAGTAGGAATACTTTTCGGCGGTTTATCTGAGCTAATAATAATTTGCTTGTTGTTCTGATGAAGATCGTTGAACGTATGGAAAAATTCGTCCTGAGTTTTTTCTTTCCCGGCGATAAATTGCATATCATCGACAATCAATACATCGACATTGCGATATTTATCAGAAAAACCTTTTTTCTTGAAACGAATAGAATCCAGAAATTCATTAACAAATGTTTCCGTAGTGATGTAAAGCACGCGCGCCGAAGGTTGTTTTTTAACTATCTCGTTACCAACAGCCTGCATTAAGTGAGTTTTACCAAGTCCAGAACCTCCGTAAAGATAGAGCGGATTATATTTTTCTCCCGGATGTGCGGCGACCGCTTGGCAAGCAGCATAGGCTAAATCGTTACTTGAGCCAACGATGAAGTTGTCAAAGGTGTACCTGGGATTAAGATTACTAGAATGAGATTTCCTCGACGGTAAGATTAGTGGCTTTGCTGGTTCTTTTTGTCCGCTTTTATCAACTTCACGATTAACGCGCGGTTTTTTATTGCTAGATTCGACGTTATAGGAAATAGACGGGGCATTAATACCATTGTGAGCCAGGGCTTCTAATATTTGCGGGTGAAATCGCTTTTCAAGTTGAGTTCTAGCAAAAATATTCGGCGCAATTATAAGAACTTCTTTTTCGGAGATTATTTCCAATTTGGTATTTTTAAACCACGCAGTAAATGACGAAGACGATACAGTTACTTCAATCTCACCTAAAACACCCTGCCAAACCGCATGACTATCCACGAAAATTACTCCCTCAAATTCTGTTAACTGTCTTTACTATAGCAAATAAGGGGAGTTTTCCACAAGTATAAACGGAGTAGAAAGGTTACTATTCAAAACAGGGGTAGAGTTTTCCACAATTAAAATTCTCATCTGTTAAAACTGTGGAAAAATATACGTCGATAGTGGAAAAGTCATTGTCGACTTGCAAAAAGTACTGAAAGAATATATACTATTTGTTGATATGCCAAAGCGAACATTTCAACCACACACCCGACACCGCGCAAAGACGCACGGTTTTAGGGCACGAGTTTCTACCAAGGCTGGTAGGATGGTTTTGAAGCGCCGCCGCCTAAAGGGCCGCGCTAAAATTGCTATTTAATTGATAGCTAAAAATTATCCCGTCGATGAAGGCGGGATTTTTTGATATAATTGTAAAATATGTTACAACAATGTAATCGGTTTCATGGTCATGGCAGTCTTAAGTTTGTCTATAAAAATGGACAAGCGGTTCGTTCGTCTATAGCCACGATAAAATATGTGAAGAACCCATATCGAAATCATAGCAGGTTTGCGGTTGTTGTTAGTAAAAAAGTCCTAAAATCAGCGGTGCGTCGGAATCGTATACGTCGACGTGTTTATGAAATTATTCGCCTAGAACTGCCTAATATGAAAAATGACCAAGATGTGGCTGTTATTATATTTTCGGCGGAAGTTTTATCGATGCCACATAAAGATCTAAAACAGACAATAAAGAATCTTTTCTCTCAAGCTCAACTGTATAAATAGGCGCTTTTTTGCTATAATTAAGACATGAGTTTTTTTGATGAGTTTATTGTTCGACCGATTTTAAATTTGCTAATGGCTATTTATAGTCTGATTCCGGATTTTGGCGTTAGCGTCATTATCTTTACGATTATTGTAAGACTTTTACTTTGGCCGCTAATTAAGAAACAGCTTCATCAAGCAAAGGCAATGCGTAAAATGCAGCCAGAGCTAGTGAAGATCAAAAAACAATACGCAAAAAATCCACAAATGCGTAACTTGGCGATGGTGGAGCTTTATAAAAAACACAACGTCAGTGCCTTTGGTTCAATTGGCGTTATGATTATTCAGTTGCCAATTTTGATTGCGATGTATCGAGTGGTGCAGATTTTCGTTTCTAGTCGCGCCGACTTAGGAAAATATGTTTATGATTTCATGAAAAATCTGCCGGTTGCTAATAATTTAGTGAATAATCCGGATCAATTTAATCAGAATTTCCTGGGAATTATAGATTTGACACAACACGCGGTATCAAAGAATGGAATTGTTGTTGGCTTGGTTATTTTGGCTGCAGTCGCGGCGTATTTGCAATATTTAACTTCAAAACAATTGTCGCCCCAATCCGACAGCAATCGTAAATTGCGTGACATTTTAGCTGAGGCTGGCGATGGAAAAGAAGCAGATCAGGCGGAAGTGAATGCCATTATGACGCGAAAAATGATGAAATTTATGCCAGTAATGATGTTCTTCGTGATTGTGTATTTGCCAGCGGCTTTGGCGCTTTATTTGACGACAGCTAGTGCCGTGGGATATCTCCAGAATTATATTATCTTCAAGCAAGACTCTAAAGAAATGCAAGAAATTGCAGATAAAAAATCATCCCAAAAATCTAAAACATCGACAAAAATCGATAAACGTGTTAAAAAGGCTACAGAGGCCAGGATAACTCGGATCAAGGCTAAGGATTAAGGAGGATTTATGGACCAAATTGAAACGGTTGAATTTGTAAAAAAATATTTAGAGGATTTGCTAACATTCTTTGACTTGAATCTGGAAGTTTCAGTAAAAATTGAAGATGGAATTGTTGTAGCTTCAATTCCACATAGCGAGCGAAGCAGTATTTTAATCGGTAGAAATGCGGAAACATTGCGTAGTATTCAGAATCTTTTGTCGACAGCGCTTCGTCATAAAGAAGCGTCAACTGTTCGGGTGAATTTGGACATTGCGGACTATAAAAAGCAGCACGCTGAAAAAATTGCCGAAAAGGCGCGTGGTTGGATTGAGGAAGTTCGACGAACTGGTGAATCAAAGGTGGTGGATTTGAATGCTACTGATCGCTGGACAGTGCATCACTTGGCTGGTGAATATAGCGATATTGATACGCATTCTGAAGGTGAAGGTCGCGAACGACGGTTGATTATTAGTCAGAAGATTTCTTAGCGTCTTTAAAGACTATTCTGGAATATAGAACATAATTCCAAACGAGGCTGACCACTGTGGCGGCCAGCTTGCTAACTAATAGGGCAAGTGATTTATTTAGTCCGAAGTTTATGAATATCGGTGTAATAATAGCGATAATAATTGTTTGGATTATCCATAAACCAAATAGTGTAACTGCCGCGAATAAAAGAAATTGTTTTTTCAAGTTTTGGGATGTTGACTTGAAAGTATATTTTTTATTTGCAAAAAATGAGAACAAAAAGGCAACGAATGTTGATATAAAATTAGCAAACTCTTTTGGGATATTTAAGAAGATTGTTAGGGTGAAAAGTATGCCAAAATCTAGTATTGTATTAGTGCTGCCAACGATAAGAAACCTTAATTTATCGGCGTGTTTTTTTAATATTTCCTGCATGATACTCCTCTATTAAATATAATGGTCTGTTTTTTGTTTCAATAAATATCCGTCCTACGTATTCGCCAATTATACCCAGGGATAGTAGCTGAACTCCTCCGAGGAATAAGATAACTGCCATTAGCGAGGAATACCCAGCCCCAGTAGAAACCCCGAACAAAGGGCGAACTAAAAGATAAATAATCCAAATAAAAGCAATAAGCGAAATAATGAAGCCGAAAATAGTTGCCATTCGTAGCGGTGCGGTAGTAAAGCTGGTAATTCCGTCGATTGCCAAGTTAAGTAGTTTTCGATAATTCCACTTGGTCTGACCAGCCAATCTGGGGTCGCGATTATAAAATATCTCTTTTTTCTTATATCCAATCCAGCTGAAAATCGCTTTTGTGTTGCGCTGAGATTCGCGGAATTTTTGCAAAGCCTTAATGCATCGGCGATCCAGTAAGCGAAAGTCTCCAGTGTCGACCTGAATGGGAATGTTGGTCGATTTCTGCAATATTCTGTAATACCATTGGCTGGTTTTTTTCTTCAGCCAGGTTTCGCCTTGTCGATTGTTACGGCGAGCATAGACATCATTATAACCGTCTTCCCAATACGAAATCATTTCATGGATGAGCTCTGGCGGGTCTTGCAAATCTGCATCAATAATCACCAGAGCATCACTTTTTACGTGGTCAATTCCAGCTATCATCGCAATTTCCTTGCCGAAGTTTCGCGATAGATTTATATAGCTAATTCGAGAATCTTTTTTCGATTGCTCGGTTATGATTGAAAAAGATTTGTCGGTGCTGCCGTCGTTTATAAATAAAAATTCGAATTGATAATTGGGTGTGTTTTTTGTAAATTCGTCCAAGCGCTTAAATAATTGCAGCAAAACGGATTCTTCATTGTAGACAGGAATGAGAAGGGTGATGATTTTCATAGTATTAATATATTATTTTATTCTGAAAAAATGCTTAAATTTCAATAAACCAGTTTGATTTGGTAGCGGCCCATCGTGGATAATATTATGAATATAGTCGACGGAAACCTTACGATTTTTTTGGATATGAAGACGTTTTTTATAAGCTGCCGGTTTGTGAATAATTGATACTAAAGCGCCCTTGAATGCAGGCCAACCGTTGCCGTGGCGAATTGCGCTGGCAAAAATCAACCAATATGTCAGCAAGAATCGTACACCAATATACCAAAATAATTTACCCGGAACATTTTTAATGAAGACTAATGGTAAGTTTTTGAAAGTATTATAAACAGCTAATCCGGGGACTTTTTTACTACTAGCGCCGACTTTATGATAAGCGATAGCCTTGGGCGTGAAGTGAACTTTCCAGCCGGCTAATTGTGCTCGGAAGCTTAAATCGACATCCTCATAATACATGAAGAAATCTTCATCAAACATATCTATATCATCAAAGATTTTTGCACGATAAATAGCCCCGCCGCCAGTCGCACCAAATATTTCTCCAGGCTTAGTTGGTGCGTTTTTTATGGGATCATCACGATTTCTTGGTCCAGGAAGTCCCCACGTTGTGTAAAAATCTCCAGTTGTGTCAAGAGTTTTGCTATTGCGTCTTTGTAAGATTCCAGTCGCAATTCCGCATTCTGGGTATTTTGATAATTGATAAATGAGAGATTCGCACCAGTTTTTATCAGCTATCGCGTCCGGATTAAGTACTCCAATATATTCAAAGTTGTTTTTTAGGGCGTAGATTAATCCTGTATTAATTCCTCCCGCGAATCCTAGATTGTCTGAGTTTTTGAGTAAAACGATCTTTTCTTTTTTATGCGACGATATATATTCTTCAAATATGGCAACAGAATTGTCGCTACTATTATTATCTACTATAACAATAGTAGGTTTTAAGGTTTGTTTTATTAATGAATCAACACACTCTATGGCGTCGTCGGATCCGTTCCAGTTAAGAACTATAATTGCAAGTCTATTCATAATGTTCTTTTTGTATTGTATAATAGGTGATGTATATTATGAAGTGGCTAGAAGTTTTTAATAGGAAAAACAGGATTCTCTTAAGAGAGTTAGTTATTACGGATTTTAAATTGAGATATCAGGGTTCTGCTCTTGGATATGTATGGAGTGTTCTTAAGCCGCTTTTTCTATTTTCGATATTGTATGTAGTTTTTGATAAATTTTTAGGAGTAGGAAGGAATATAGAACATTTTCCAGTGTATTTATTACTGGGGATAATTTTATGGAACTTCTTCGTAGAAGCAACTAATCAAGGTCTAAACTCTATAGTAGGTCGAGGTGACCTACTCAGAAAGATTAATTTTCCTAAGTATATTGTTGTAATTTCTGGCACTGTATCATCATTGATAAATTTACTATTTAATATGATAGTGGTGCTCTTATTTGTGTTAGTAAATGGAGTCCAATTATCATGGATGTCACTATTAATCGTACCACTAATAATTGAACTGTATATATTTGCTTTAGGAGTGGCTTTTTTCTTGTCTGCTCTTAATGTTAAGTCGCGAGATACTGGATATCTATGGGAGGTATTTACTCAAGCTGCATTTTATGCCACCCCTGTTATTTATCCAATGCAGATGGTTTCACAGAAGAGCAATTTTGCTGTTGATCTGTTGTTTCTTAATCCTGTTGCACAAATTATTCAAGATAGCAGATATGTGCTTATAACTAAAGATACGATGATTATGTGGAATAGATTAAGCCCGCTAATGATGTCTGTACCGTTTCTAGCTATAGCTATAGTGGTTCTATTTGCAGTTTGGTATTTTAAGAAGCAGTCGAAGACATTTGCGGAGGAGATTTAGGATATATGAAGGACGTAGTTATAGAAGTTAATTCTCTTACTAAGACTTTTAAGATACCAACAGAGTCTAGCAACGGGATTAAACAGAAGACTATTAATTATATTAAAGGCAAAAAAGGCTACAGGGAATTTACGCCATTAAAAAATATATCTTTTGATATTAAAAAGGGTGAATTTTTTGGAATAGTGGGTAAAAATGGTTCAGGTAAGAGTACTCTATTGAAGTCTATAGCTCAAATCTATTCTCCGACGAAGGGCTCAGTGCGAGTAAATGGATCTCTTGTCCCGTTTATCGAGTTGGGTGTTGGTTTTAATCCAGAATTAACAGGTAGAGAAAATGTATTTTTAAACGGAGCTTTACTGGGATTTAGCCATAAAGAGATGGAGCTGATGTATGATGATATTGTTGAATTCTCTGAGTTGGCAGATTTTATGGAAGAGAAGCTTAAGAATTACTCATCAGGGATGCAGGTTAGGTTAGCCTTCTCTGTAGCTATTAAAGCTCGTGGCGATATTTTAATGCTTGATGAAGTGCTGGCTGTCGGGGACGCGGCTTTTCAGCAGAAGTGTTTTGATTATTTTGAAAAAGTTAAGCGTAGTAATCAGACTGTGGTTTTTGTGACGCATGATATGAACGCCGTGCGCAGATTTTGCTCGAGAGCTATGTATATAGAAAATGGAACGATAAAACATATTGGATCTCCTCAAGAAATTGCCGATATATATACGGAGGTTAATATGGATGCGGTTACCAGTGCAGAAGAAGAATCTCATGACGATTCAGTTAGTATGTCTGTTGATATACCTAGTAAAAAAAATTTTACGCAAGAAGACTCGATTGATATTGGCGTGACTGTAGACGGTATTGATGAAGATGTTTTTGTGAATATATCCTTTGTGTACGGAGGGTTTGTATTTGCTGATCGCAACTGTAGAGACACTCCTAGTGACTTTATACAAAACAATAGGAGGATTAATTTCAATCAGAGTTTGGATGGCTTTAATCCTGGCAAATATGATATTCATATGTCATTACATCGCAGGGCTGATGATGGCATAATTAAACATTTGCCACGAGCATTTTCGTTTATTATTACAGGTAAGGATGATTTTCGTGATGGTCCAATGAGAATAATGGGAAAGTGGAGTGTAAAGAAGAGGGGATAAAATCAGATGAAAAATAAGATTATAAAGAGTACTAAATTTGTTATTAGAGCAGCATTACATCCGTCATACGGTAGTGAACAAGTAAGGTTGTTTCGTGACCGTAGATTTATTAATAAGAAACGATATGAAGATTATATTGAATGGTTTGATAAGCATAAAGTCACCGATGAGCAACTTAAGTTACAAAGAAAATGTTCCAAGGAATTTAAGCAACGTCCATTGATTAGTATTTTGTTGCCGACATATAATACAAATCCAGTATATCTGCGTAGCTGTATTGACTCTGTCCTATCTCAGAGTTATGACAACTGGGAGTTGTGTATTTCTGATGATAATTCTACTAGCGATCAAACAAAGAGTGTTATAAATGAATATGTAGAAAAGTATAATAATATTAAGGCTACATTTCGTAAAGAAAATGGTCATATATCAAAGTCATCTAATACAGCTCTTTCGATGGCTAAGGGTGACTATATATCATTACTCGATCATGATGACATTTTACCTCCCAACGCCTTGTTTGAAGTGGTTGATGTTATAAATAAAAATCCTGACGTAGATCTTATTTATACAGATGAAGACAAGATCGATAGTGACGGTATTCATATAGAACCATTTTTTAAACCTGACTGGAGTCCTGATTTTATGAATTCATGCAACATGGTAACGCATTTTGCTACCATAAAAGCAGGTGTAATTAGAAGTGTTAATGGATTTACCGTCGGAACACATGGCGCGCAAGATTGGGATTTATTTTTGAAGATTTCTGCTAAAACTAATAACATTTATCATATTCCGAAAATTTTATATCATTGGCGTAAATCTGAGACGTCTACTGCTATGAATGCTGATAGTAAACCATATGCTTATATAAATCAAAAGAATGTCCTTCGTAGTAGTGTGAGACAAAGAAGAGAAAATGCTTATATAGATTCTCATGTTGCGTTAGGATTTTGGCGTAAAAAATATGTAATTCCGACAAACCCGTTGGTGTCAATTATCATACCAACCAAGGATAATTTTAGATATATAAAAAAGTGCATAGATTCAATTATTGAAAATACTTCGTATCCATATTTTGAAATAATAATTGTAGATACGGGATCTATAGATTCTCGAGTAAATGATTTTTATGAAAAATTGATAGATAATAATAGCAATGTGCATGTTATTAAATACAAGAAGAAATTCAATTTTTCAGATGCATGTAACTATGGTGTAAATAATTCTAGTGGAGAATATCTACTATTCCTTAATAATGACACGGAGGTTATTACTCACGACTGGATTCAGTCATTGCTTGAGCATGCTCAGCGTCCAGAAATAGGAATGGTTGGACCTAAACTTATATTTGAGGATAAGACAATACAGCATGCTGGAATAGTCTTATCTGAAAGAGATATCGCATTCCATCCGTTTTATGGTCAGGATGAGCGTACAGATATATTTACGTATATTTATACCGCCAATATTCGTAACGTATCGGCAGTAACTGGTGCTTGTTGTATGGTTAGTCGTGATAAGTTCAATAAGGTGGGTGGATTTGATAATAAACTTCGTATAACGTATAACGATGTAGATCTTAACCTTAAATTACGCAAAGAAGGCTATTATAATGTCTACACTCCATACGCGGAGTTATTCCATTATGAGTCTAAGAGTGTTGGTCGCATAAACACGAGTGAGAGAGACACTAGTGAACTAGAGAGTGCTCAAAAAGAGATGCGTAAGAGATGGGGCGAATACTTGAAGAGGGACCCATTCTATAATGATAATTTTGAGCAATTTGGTCCGGGATATAGGTTGCCCGAATAACGTTAGCTATTAATTATTAAATAACCGCGACAGTACAACTTACTATCGCGGTTATTTATAATATTTACGATGTAAAGATATACGAGTTATTATACTTAGTATATTCCTGATGATGTAGATATGTGGCTAGCCCATGATTGTTGACCGTCGCCCCACCCGTGTACTTCGACGGTGTTATTGGTTGTACCCCTGTATTTGACATAATAGATAGTATCTTTTCCTCTTCCTTGCAAGTCGGCTGCTACTATGTCATTTGATCCTATTACGTAGCCAGATTCTGGGTAATTGCTTGCAGTGTGACGCACCCAGTTTTTTAATGAAGAATCCCACACATGAAATTCGATAAGACCGCTCGTAGTATTATCGTATTTAACATATATAAATTCATCTTTTTTATCTCCATCAAGATCTGCCGCAATAACTCTTCCTGTGTTCATGCTAGCTGAAGGGTGGCTTGTTGCTGTGTGTCTAAACCAACTAGTTCCATTATTATTCCAGCCATGTACTTCAATCATGCCAGAATTAGTCTGCTCATAATTAATCAGATAATATTCGTCATTCCCATCACCATCAGTATCTGCCGTTATAACTTCAGAAAATAGCGGATCAATAGGTCCGGCAGATGTTGCAGTGTGAGCCAGCCAACGCAATCCATCTTGAGTCCACGTATGAAACTCTACTCTACCACTTGCAGTTCCGTTATAGTCGACCTTTGTTAATACAGTATTTTTGCTATTGACTTTCCTTGATATAACCTTGCTGTACTGCTGATTAAAGGTGTATGAGTTTGTCGCTGTATGCTGAGACCATGCTTGTAAGTTACTATTGGCCCATGTGTGCATTTCGGCACATTTACTGCCAGTATTATTAGGGACGGATATAGTTAAGGTGTCATTATTTCCATTTATCCTAGTTGGTATAATTCTAGCGCCAGTTTCTACGTTAGGTATATTCTGTCCGTTTTTACAAGAGAATGAGCTGCTTGATCTTGTATCTCCAAACCAGTCTGTAAAGTAATTATAAAAGTTACGATTACCATAGGCGCTACACCCATCACCTACGCCATACCCAGATGACATAGCAGCAGCATTTGGTTGATATGGTGTATAACTATAAAGAGCGGCGGTTGTCCAATTCTGAATATTTACATTAGATCCTCCGCAAGCAGCATTTGGACTCCATTGAACGAAATTTACGCCTGTTGTATATGGTGAAAACCAATTAGGATTACGTGTTATTATGTAGTGAAAGTGTTTCGCTGCCCATTCTAGCTGGTTTTCTAGACCAAAATATTTACTATCACACGCGGCGGTGTCTGGACATCCATAGCCAGTTGCGCTTTTGAACTGCCCACGAGTTGGCCACGTGTCAGTAACTAGGGCTTGCTCTTTTTGGAGCAAAACTATTAAAAGCTGTGGGTTTACACGATATTTTTGAGAGATATCAAAGATTAATTGAGCAGCGCTTCTTCCATCTTTTGTCTTATAATCACGGAGACAGGTATATGGAGGGCTATGCCACCCTTTCGATGCGGCATACTGAGCGCGAGTTATATCAGGTCTTCCAAACTCACTGGCTGGTTTGGTGCCATTTGTATCACATTGGGGAACTTTACTATTTAAAAATGACTGAATTTGATCTGCACTCATGGATCCGTAATTTGTTGCTACGACATCATCCATAATATTGCCTGGGTCAAAATCATTTAATACTGCAGATGCTGGCGTAGAAGATAATATCGTTCCTAAGCACATTGACGTAAGTATGCCTAATTTTAATATTAATTTCTTCATATAGTTATTTCTCCTTCAGTATCTCCAGTCACGTTGTTGTCTTCATAATGAATGTTTATTGTCCATTTTCCAGGTGACAATTGAGATAACGGAACGTTAAATCCTTTACAGCTAGACGTACTTGGACCAGCTTGCAGTTCTACGCTATTGGAGTACGTTTGTCCGCTAGTATTGTGCATTGATAACGTACATCTTCCACTTGATGATATAGTTTGGATCAAACTACGGATATAAAGAGTGTTTGAATCTTTATCGACTGTTGTGGTTGTTATACTTACTCCAACTGTTGGTTTTTTTCCGTTGGATGATGGAGTCGGTTCTGGCGAAGGGTCGCTTCCTTGTAGTGTTTTAGATTTTTGACCTGATGACTCTTTTCCTGACTTATTGGATGCATCATTTAATGATCTTTTTTTTATGTCTTGACCAGCTGTTTTCTGTTCCTCGGTGACCGTGTTAAATTGATTCTGGATGAAGGGCCAGAACTTAAATTTATAGGAAATTAAGCCATAGCCTGTTATAGACAATAGTATAATAGCTATCAGAATCAATACTTTATTTTTTTTATTTTGTTTTTTCTGTATTTTCATAATTGTTACCTAATCAACACTACTATAGCAGATATAGATAAAATGGTAAAGCTTTAAAAAGTTCTTTTATAGAATAAAATATCTCCATTATGTACAGTGACTTTATCGATTAGTTCATAACAAGGTAGCTGTAGTGGTGTCGTAGATAACACACGAGTAACAGATTTTCCTATATGATTACTACAACTCAATTTTGCAATAAATACGTCCGGCTGACTAAGTACGAGATCTTTATCTATGGTGTCAGACAGAAGTATATGCGCATATCTGTTATAAATTGTCTTATCTTTTGACACTTTTGACCAGAAATCTTTATCAGGGTAAGTATTGACTCCCGTAATTGATTTTCTATTTGCCATTTGAGGGAAATTTTCTAGTACGCTTGTACCAGACAGTCCCCACGTGTCGTCACTAGACGAGGTAGAGATAATCTTTTTGATTATAATATTATCGTTATATCCGCTTCCTAGACCTCTATATAGCGGCTGTATAGTTATTGTCGACATAATACATAAAGAAGAAAGCACTAACAGCCCGAGTTTTTCCTTTTTTATAAATATAAGGGCTAGTCCACCAGAAAGGCTTATTGCGGCTAATAATAATACGCGAAGATCTCCGGCAAAGTTACGATTGAACTTTACGACATATACGATGGTGCAGACGTAAATAATAATCACCATTGTTGAATATAGATGTGGTAAATAGCGATATTGTGATGAAAATTTTATAGTATTGGCAAGCGTGTATATTAATGAAAAGATTCCTATAAAACCTAATCCAAGCTGCAATCTTGTTATCGGTACGAGATGCATCATGTAATGTTTTGCTATTGAAGAGAATCATGTAATATATAAATGAGATATGAATATTATTCTGGATACAAAAATAGCAACTCCAACCCAATCTATAGTTTTATTTTTACGCCATTTGCTATATAAAATAAACAGTATAGGAATAATAAATGCAAAAGGCATAATGATAAATGCAGACATTTCACTTTGATTAATGGATCCTTTACTTGGATCTATCGATGAAATGGATGCGTCATCCATAAGTCGGTATTGACTATAGCCAGTGAGACCGATTAGATCAGCCTGTGATGGAGCCCCCGAATGCACGAATCGTGCCCCGGGATAATCTGTACCAGAAATGGCTTGTACGGCATCTATTCTGGTGATTAAAAATATACCAACTATGCTGATCGCTGCTAGAGCAGATCCTACTATGAATGCTGTATTTACATATAGTATTTTTCGCACTTTTTTGGGTGTTTTTTTCCAAGTATTTATATAATAGCCAATCGCCACTAGAAATACAGTGATGACAACAGGTATCTGAAAGGCTGGATACAATAGTAGGGCGAAGCTTACCATTGAATAGGTTAATAAAAGTGATAGTGTGAGATTCGATATTATATCACCATGTTTATATCTCTTTAAAAAAGACAAAGATTTATTTTCTATTAATTTCATTATTAATAGCAGTATGATAATTCCCCAGACAATACTCATTATAGTAATGGTTTGGTACCACCAGAATATAAAAGGGGCAAAAGAGCCTATGATAGCGATAGATCCCGACAGTACGTATTTATTGGGAAGAAATTTTAACGATAGAAAGTATATACTTAATAGCAATGATGCTAATAATAACCACCATTTAAAGGCAAAAGCAAACTCGAAAGGAACTATTAAAAAGGCAAGATTTTGAGGTCGGAATACTGTTGACCATTCTTTATATGGAGCATCGGACACAAGGCTCATATTCTTGCCAGAATTACCAAAGTTCTTGTTTATTAGTGGATATCCAGCTTTTTTTTGTGCAATTGTGAATTGTGTAACGACCAGCCACTCGTCGCTGCGAATAGGTCGAGCTTCGCCTGATATGAGATTAGATGATTTGCCATTAAGGAAAGAGTCATAATATAAGCCAAATGAAGATCCAGATATCTTAAATCCTGTCGCAAAAATTAGACAAAAGATAATAGTAGACGGGAAAATCCATTTTTTATACGAATCGTCTTTTAATTTTGTAAAAATAGAACGTAGAACTTGCATAACATTTATTAGTATACAGTAAAAATAGCAAGTATAAAGATTGTGTTTTTTGAGAACAAGTCTAAAAAACGAAAAATAAAAAATGAGTGATGTGCTATAATTGTTAAAGATAGTAAGAATGTAAGGAGGCTACGTAATGATAAATATTGCATCACCCGTTATAGAGGAAGAGGAGCGTCGGGCGGTAAATGAAGTTATAGAGTCAGGTATGCTGGCTCAGGGTCCGAAAGTCGCTGAGCTTGAAGAGAGTTGGGCTAAATATTGTGGAGTGAAGCATGCTTTAGCTGTGAATAGCGGCACGGCTGCTATCCACTGTGCTTTATATGCAGCAGGAGTTGGTGAAGGCGATGAAGTTATCACTACGCCATATAGCTTTATTGCTACGATCAACCCTATACTAATGTTGGGTGCTCGACCAGTTCTTGTAGACATAGATGAGGAAACATTTAATATCGATGTTTCAAAAATAGAAGCAGCTATTACAGACAAGACTAAGGCTATAATTCCAGTTGATTTGTATGGTCAACCTTGCGATTGGAAGGAATTGCGAGAAATTGCAGATAAGCACGAACTAAAAATTATTGAAGATGCATGTCAGGCAATTGGCGCAGAATATGACGGCGTGAAAACTGGTGCCTTGGGTGATTTTGGATGTTTTTCACTATATGCTACAAAGAATATTATGTGTGGTGAAGGTGGCGTTGTTACCACTAATAGCGATGATGCTGCGGCTGCTATTCGCTCATTCAGGCAGCACGGAATGACTTCATCTTACGAGTACGCTGATTTGGGATATAACTATCGTATGTCAGACTTGCACGGTGCTATCGCCGTTGAGCAATTAAAGAAAGTAGAAGACTTTACGAATAGGCGACAACATAACGCTAATATGTTAAATGAGGCGTTGACTGGAATTGAAAAGATAGTCTTACCGAAGATTGCAAGTAACAGAAATCACGTATATCACCAATATACTATTTTACTAGATAAGAGTATACGAAGAGATGATTTTATAGCTAAATTAAGAGAAAAAGGGGTTGGTGCTGGAGTTTATTATCCAAAACCGTTGCACGTATATCCACATATTTCAAAACTTGGATATAAAGCGGGAGATTTTCCTGTTGCCGAAGATTTGGCTGCAAGAGTTGTGTCTTTGCCTGTTCATCCAAAAGTTACAGATGCTGATATTGAAGTAATTGCTAGCGCAATTAAGGAAGCCGTAAATGACTAATAATAAAGAAGGTAAAATAAGGGTTGCTGTCATTGGCACTGGAAATATGGGGCGCAATCATGTGCGTAATTATTTCATGCTTCCAGAATCTGAGCTAGTGGCAATAGCAGACGTTAATCCAGCTGCAAAATCGCTAGCTGACGAATACAAAACAAAATTCTTTACTGATTACAAGGAAATGCTTGAGAAAGTTCATCCAGATGCCGTGTCTGTGGTTGTGCCTACTCCATTTCATCTTGAAGTTGCAACCGAGGTGATGTCTCGAGGTATTAATTGTATGCTTGAAAAACCAATCGCATCTTCGGTGGAAGAGGCTGATAAGCTAATTGCTTGTGCTGAGGAAAATGGAGTTACGTTTACAGTTGGTCATATAGAGAGGTTTAATCCAGTCATTAAGAAGCTGAAACAGATGATCGATGACAATGCTATAGGTGACATAACATCGGTAGTATGTAAGCGTGTTGGTGGTTTTCCTGCTGTTGAGCCAAAAACGGATGTGATTATTGACCTTGCAGTTCATGACGTTGATATAGTTAATTATCTATTGGGACAAAAACCTAAAGCTATTCATAGCCACGGATCGCGTACTCGTCATAGTAAAAAAATTGATTCAGCAGAAATATTAATGGATTATGGTAGAGCGTCAGGATTTATTCAGGCTAATTGGCTGACTCCAGTAAAAATTCGTACCATTGCACTGACTGGGTCGTTAGGTTATCTAGAGGCTAATTATATAACACAGGAACTTACGTATTATAAACATAATATGAAAGAGATTCAGAAAGATGGATTTACTGAATTTGTTTTGCAGGTTGGTGATCCAGAAAAGCGTGTGATAAAAGTTGATTTTGAAGAGCCTTTGGCTGCTGAATTGAAAGCTTTTATGGCTAAATCTATGGGCAGGACGGCATCAATTGTTGATCCGGTAGATGCGCGCGAAGCATTAAAAATATCATTAGAGGCTGTTGCGCCTTTTGACGTTAAATAGGAGGATAATATGAAAAGAATTTTAGTAACAGGTGCTGGTGGATCGCCTTCTGCAAACTTTATTCGATCCCTTAGAGCTGCGGATGAAGAATATTACATTGTTGGCACAGATGCTGATAAATATTATTTACAGCGTGCTGAAGTTGATGTTAAATATCTAGCACCGTTGGCAAACGATCCAAAGTACATTGATTTTTTGAATTACATTATAGAGAAGGAAAATATTGAGTTTGTACACGCTCAAAACGATGTTGAGGTTGGTTTTTTGAGCGAGAATCGAGAGAAAATTAAAGCCAAAACATTCTTTCCAGCCAAAGAAACCGTTAAAATCCTTCAAGATAAGTTTGAGTCGTTTAAACTATGGGAGAAGGCCGGCATTAAAGTTCCTAAGACTAAACTAATTGAAGGTAAAGATACTGATTTAGATGCTCTATTGGAGGAGATGGGTGGGTCTATGTGGATTCGCGCAATATCAGGAGCCGGCGGTCGTGGATCTCTTCCAGTTCACGATGTTAAGACTGCTAAGAACTGGTTAGATTTCCAAGAGAAAAATGGCTCTTGGTCTGGTAATTTTACAGTATCAGAATTGCTTGAACCAGAGACGGTTACTTGGATGTCGTTATGGAAAGATGGCGAGTTAGTTGTTGCTCAAGGGCGCAAGCGCTTATATTGGGAGTTGTCAAAAATTTCTCCATCAGGTGTCACCGGCGCTACTGGAACGGGATTAACTTATTCGGATGCCGAACTTGATGATATTGCTCGTAGGGCTGTGTTGGCTGTTGATAGTAGGCCAGATGGTCTATTTGGTGTGGATATGGCTTACGACAAAAATGGTATACCAAATCCAACAGAAATTAATATTGGCCGATTCTTTACGACTCACGAGTTCTTTACGCAAGCGGGTCTTAATATGCCTGAAATGTTTGTTAAGCTTGGCTATGGCGAAGAGATTCCTGCGATTGATAATAACACCAATCCTCTACCAGATGGTCTAGTATGGATTCGAGGAATGGATTTCCGACCAGTTTTGTCGGACATGGGAGTTATAGAAGAGAGCGTTGCTCAGCGTGATCGTATCCTTAAGGAAATATCATAGGTGAAAATTCTCGTTACTGGTGCATCTGGTTTTGTTGGCAGGCGTTTTTTGGAAATGGCGCCTGCCAGCTGGGAGATAGTTTGTTTAGGCAGATCTAATATTGATTATGATGATGTTAAGTGGGTTGAATGCGACTTGTCTAGTAAGGAGAACTCAAAGATAGCTGCTGATGTATTGGCTGATAAAGAGTTTGACGTTATAGTTCATTTGGCAGCTTTTGTACCAAAAAAATCTATCGAAGACAGTTTAGAGAAGTGTAAAGAAGGCAATATAGATGGGACTATTAATCTTCTAACGTATTTTGGTAAAAAGGCAAAAAAGATTATTATCGGCAGTACTGTAGAAGCTTATGATAAAACAAAAATTAATGGTCCGATTACGGAAGATAATGTCGTGTCTGGTAGTTCATATTATAGTTCCACTAAGATAGCTAGCGAAGTAATTGCTCAATCATTTGCGCAAAAAAATAACAAAGAGCTTACCATTCTGCGATTTTCAATAATGTATGGCGGATATGACCCAATTGCTAGAGCTATCCCTAATTTCATTAGAGCGGCTAAGTCTGGAGATAATCTGACTATCAATGGTCCACTAGTTCTTCGCGACTATGTGCATATTGACGATGTAGCTAGTAGTATTATATGTGCAGTTAATTCGGCGGGCGCTGGGGTAATCAATATTGGGACGGGTAGGGGAGTCTCTATTAAAGAAACAGCGGAGTCAATTATTAAAAGTATGCGATCGAGTAGCAGTATAAATATTATGTCTGATAACGGTGGTTGCGATATAGTTATTGATATATCAAAGGCAGAGAGTCTACTTGATTATCATCCTAAAGTGTTCTTTCCGGATAAAATTAAGGAGATGGGTGATCTCTATGAAAATTGCAAATAGAAATATATTTATAGATTTTGACGGCACTTTGGTTGATATTGCTCCTCGCCATTATAGAGTATATAAGAAGTGTGTCGAAAAAATGGGCGGCACACCTCTTGATCAGAAGAAATATTGGGAATTGAAACGTGATAATATTTCCTGGAATGAATTATTGCCGATGAGTGGACTTGAGGTAAATAATAGGGATGATTATCTCAAATTATTTATTGATCGCATAGAATCATTGGAGGAGTTGTATAGAGATGAGCTTTTTGTGGATAGCTTGTCTACGCTAAAAAAGCTATCCTCGAATGGTAATAAGCTATACTTACTTAGTTTAAGACGAAACTCAGACGCTCTAGATAAGCAGATTGAAAAGTTGGGGATTGGGTGCTTTTTTGAAAAAATTTTATCAGGGCATAGTGACACAAAAGAAGGTACATTATTAAAAAAGGCAGATATAATTAAGCAAACAATAGATAATCCTGAAGACTCTATTATTGTTGGAGATACTGAAGCTGATGTTGTTGCGGCTCAGCAGCTCAATGCGACCAGTATTGCTCTTTTGAGTGGAATTCGTAGTAAGGAGTTCTTGAAATCAATGGAGTCAGACTATTTAGTTGACGGTATTGGTGACGTATCTAACATTAATCTTTAATCTGGTAATCTATTTCTTAAAGTTATTATTTTCGTTGGATACGTCGATTGTAAGGGCTGTCAACGTTAACTGTATTCCTAGTATAAACGGTAGTACAGCTAACATTACGCTGCCTGCGGTCGGTGACTGGTGGGCAAATAACTTAACGTATAACAGAAATATAGCCAATAATAGTGATATTATTAAGAAAAACATACCCGTGAATAGGAATAGTGCTACGGGATGAAAACCATATAATACATATTTGTAATAAATCCTGCGCCAGAATCCTTTCCATACAGCCTTTAGATTTCTCCAGGCTGTCGGGATTAGCTTGATGGTTGATTTTTCGTCGCCGTAATGTGCTGGTACGGCATGGTCAATGACTTTAGCGTTAGCTATCGACAGAGCAGTCAGCATACTAGTTTCGTAATCATAACGTTTTTCTACTATAGAAAAATCGACTTTTTCGATTATTTCACGACGTAGCCAACCGCACCCGTTAGTGATGTCTGTAATAGAATAATACCCAGTAGAAAATTTGGTGAGTAGAGATATGAATATGTTTCCAAATTGGCGATATTTTGGCATAGTTTTGAAGGCTTCTCGATGGAAAAATCTACTTGCTTTTACGTAGTCTGCTGATTGATCTATGAAGTCATCCAGCATTGCCTTTAGATATGATGAATCAAACTGATCATCTCCTGCGACTATACCGATAGCTGTTGCTTTAGTATTTTTTATCGCATAATCATATCCAGCGATAAGAGCTCCTCCGACGCCTTGATTTACCTTATTGTCAACAATGATAAGCTTGCTATATTGTTTTTTTAGTTTGTTCAAGACTCCAATAGTGTTATCAGTGCTAGCATCATTAACGGCTATAATGTGATCTATGTATTCTGGTATTTTCTTTATTGTTTGAGTAATCATTTTCTCTTCGTTATAGCAAGGTATAACGACTGCGGTCTCTAGTTTTCTGTACATATAATCAATTATACTACAATCGTATATGCATTATGAACGAATATGATATTCTTAATAAAGATAATATGAAAAATGGTATATTTTTAAAAATCTTTTTATTTCTTGCTGTAGGTGGTATTACACTGCTAATAGACGCGTCAATATCGTATATTTTATATCACAATATACATTTGCCGGCTTTTTTAGCTAGTAGTATTGGCTTTTTGTCGGGATTTGTTTTTAACTTTCCTGCGAATCGTAAGAAAGTTTTCAATCATAGTCAATATGATAGATTTTCTTTAAGATCGCAAATTATTTTCTATACACTACTTAGTATTTTCAATATGGTGGCAACTTCAGTAATTATTGCTACATTAGTAAACTCTAACATACTGGATATCCAATGGGCGAAAGTTATAGTGACTGCAGTATTTGCAATTTGGAACTTTCTGGTTTTTAATTTATTTATTTTTTCAAAGGATAATAATAAAAATGTGGAATAAAAAATGGCTTATTTTAACCAGGGATGATTTAATTAAGAATACTGTACATAACACCCTCGGCTATGACAGAGTTGTGGTTGTGAATGTGGACGGATTGTCTACGAACGATGTCGTCGGTGCTTGTAGGAGTTTATAGATATTTGCCGTATCCAGATTTTTTTAATGGTTCGGCAAGTATTTCTAACTGCTCCCTGGAAATCCAACCGTTTTGAAAGGCGGTTGCCTCGGGTGATCCGACTATTTGTCCAGTCCTTGTTTGGATTACACGTACAAAATCTTCGGCATCGGTTAAGCTATTTATCGTGCCGGTATCAAGCCATACGTCACCGTTGTCTAAAGTCTGCACTTTGAGTTTTTTGCGATTTAGATATTCAGCGTTTACGGATGTTATCTCCAGTTCTCCTCGGTCGGATGGCTTTACATTTTTAGCAATATCTACTACGTCATTGTCATAAAAATATAAGCCGACAACTGCGAAGTGGGATTTTGGATGCACTGGTTTTTCCTCGATGGAAACAGCTTGATTATTCTCGTTAAATTCAACCACTCCATAGCGTTCGGGATCAAGCACTTTATATGCAAATACAATGCCACCGTCGGGGTCTGTGCATTCTTGTAATGAATTATCAAGAGCGGCTCCGTAGAATATATTGTCACCAAGTATTAATGCCACTTTATCATTGCCGATGAAGTTTTCACCGATAATAAAAGCTTGTGCTAGACCGTCTGGTGTAGGTTGAACAGCGTATTCTAAATTTATGCCCCACTGCGCGCCATCGCCAAGAAGTTTCTTGAAGCCGTTTTGATCGTCTGGAGTAGTGATTATTAAAATATCACGAATTCCTGCTTGCATTAACGTGGTTAGCGGATAGTAAATCATCGGTTTATCATAAATGGGCATCAACTGTTTACTTATGGCTTTTGTAATTGGCCATAGACGCGTGCCTGATCCACCCGCTAAAATTATTCCCTTCATCATATTCTCCTTTGTGTTGTATGATTATATATCTATGGTTCGACAGTATCAAGGTTAAACGGTTTTGAGATTAATGGAGGTTGTATTTTTTAGGCGTTGTTTGAGATGTATTGCCTTAAGTCTTCCTCCCAGTTACGGCTTTGAAATCCTGTAGAGTGTAGTTTATCTAGACTCATATCACTATTGAGCGGTCGTGGCGCAACTCCAGGCTTGTTGGCAAAATATTCTGCGGTAGTTGTATTAGAAACGATTAAGTCTTTATGATTAGATAATTCAAATATTTTTCTAGTAATGTCTGCCCAAGAGGCGAGTGGTCCGTCATTTGTCGCATTGTAAGTTCCGAATGGAGCTTTAGTTGACAATAAATGATCTATAATACGTACTAGCTCACTGGTGAATGTTAAGCGACCTATTTGGTCATTAACAACGGTTGGCGAGATGTTTTTTTCCGCCAATCCTAGCATGGTGCGGACAAAATTTTTGCCTTCACCAATTACCCATGTGGATCGAAGTAGATAGAAGCGGTCTAATTGTTCAACTAATAGATCTCCCGCAGCCTTACTCTGACCATAGACACTAAGCGGACTAAGTGGCTCGTCCTCTGTGTGGGGTTTTTGGGTTCCGTCGAATACGTAATCGCTGGAAATGTGAACCATTGTCATATCATATTTTCGGCATACTCGAGTAAGGTTAGACACCGCAGACGCATTAACCTTCCAAGACGCTACGCGACCTTCTTCGGTTTCTGCTCCATCGACATTAGTAAAGGCAGCAGCGTTAAGTACAATATCAATGTTGGACCAGTCGAAAGACTCAACTGACTCTAAGTCTGTGATATCAAGAGTGTCAATGTCAGCAGATTTGGCGTTAGGATATTGTCTTTGTAGGGCTAATCCTAGTTGTCCGTTAGCACCAATAATGAAAATTTTATTATCGTCCATAATTTTATACCTCCATAGGAATTACATTATTTAATAGTGGATGTGCGGCATCTTTTTCGGAAATAATTGCTTGATCCTTATTGATCGGCCAGTTGATTTTTAGTTCTGGATCAAATAAATTAACAAAAGTATATTTAGCATCTGGGAGCCAATGAGCATCAACTAGATACGTGTAGGCTACATTATCATCAAGTGTTTGATAGCCGTTAGCTACACCCTTAGGAACGAAAATTGCCATACCCGGATTAATCTCGTGGGTGAAAACTCGGCCGAAACTCTCTCCTTTACGGAGGTCACACCAGGCGCCGAAAACGCGACCGTTAGCAGTTGATATAAATTTATTCCAAGGCTCAGCATGAAGTCCACGAGTGGCGCCAGTTTTGTCATTGAAACTGATATTGTTTTGTACGATATCGAACGATGGTAAGCCTAAGGCTTCCATTTTTTCTTTTTGATAATTCTCTTTAAACCAGCCGCGATTGTCGCCATGTACGGGTAATTTAATAACAAATAACCCTGGAATTGACGATTCGGTGACTGTAAGTTCATTGTAGTCAGTTGGGTCAAACATAATTATTGTCCTTGTTTTGCATAAGCTGCTTCAACGGCGTCTTTTTGGGCGCGCCACCAGTCTTCGTGTTCGCGATACCAGTTAATAGTTTGCATTAGTCCATCGTGCATACCGGTTTTATTATCTGTGTATTGCGGTTGCCATCCTAACTCGCTGCGTAACTTGCTGGAGTCCATTGCGTAGCGCATATCATGACCTGGACGATCGTTGACATGTTCGTACCAATCTTTACCTTTACCCATTAGCTCGCAAATCAATTCAATCACCATCTTATTATTAACGTGATCATTATCCGCGCCAATGATGTAGGTTTCTCCTAGAACGCCTTTTTCTAGGATTAAATGAACCGCTGAGTTATGGTCATCAACATGGATCCAGTCGCGTACTTGTTCACCGGTACCATAAAGTTTTGGCTTGATATCGCTTAAAATATTGGTAATCTGACGCGGAATAAACTTTTCAATGTGTTGGTATGGCCCGTAATTGTTAGAGCAGTTTGAGATAGTTGCTTTAATACCAAAACTACGAATCCAGGCACGAACTAGCATGTCGCTGGAAGCTTTAGTGCTAGAGTAGGGGCTGGAAGGCTTGTATGGAGTGTCCTCTGTAAAGCGGTTTGGATCGTCGAGCTCTAGATCGCCAAAAACCTCATCAGTTGAGATGTGATGTAATCTCTTATTATGTTTTCGAATAGCCTCTAGGATGGTATATGTACCAATTATATTTGTTTCAACAAATGGCCATGGATTACGTAGAGAATTATCATTGTGGCTTTCGGCGGCGAAATGTACGACTATGTCATTTTCAGCGACTAATTTGTCTATTAATTCGGCGTCACAAATATCGCCCTCTACGAATGTAATTTGGTCAGCTACAGTTTCCAAATTAGCACGATTTCCGGCGTAGGTTAATTTGTCAATAACAGTAACTTCATATTCTGGCTTGTGTTTTACGGTGTAATGCACAAAATTCGAGCCAATGAATCCCGCGCCTCCCGTGACTAGCATCTTTGTCATAAGTATAGTATATCAGGTATAATAGAGAAGTTATAGAGGAGGATATTATGAAAGTTGTAATTGTTAGTGGCTATTTTAATCCATTACACGGTGGACATTTAGATATGATTGAAGCAGCTGCAAAAATGGGTGATTATTTGATTGTAGTGGTGAATAACGACAAACAGCAATTGCTAAAAAAAGGAAAAATTATCCTTAATGAAGAAAATCGACTCCGCCTAATGCGAGCATTAAAGGGCGTGGATCAGGTGATGCTTTCTATTGATGAGAATCCTCCAGTTACAGAAACCTTAGAGATGATCGCTCGGCAATATCCGGGATGCCAATTAGTGTTTGCAAATGGTGGCGATAGATCGGCACCGGAAGTTGTTCCAGAGCGTGATGTTTGCGAAAAGTACAACATTGAAATGGTCTATGGAGTTGGCGGCTCAAATAAAGCAGACTCATCTACTCGAATTAATCAAGCTACCGGACAGGAAAGTTAGCCTCAACTTTTCCGACCATATTTTTCATATATAGCCAAAGTTTGATCGGCCATGCGCTGCCATGAAAATGTCTTAACGTGTTTCTTGCCTTTTTTAACTAGTTCATTGCGTAACTTATCGTCAGATAAGATGTCGTCAATTGATTTTGCTATATCCTCGACACTGAAAGGATCAAAATAGTGAGCAGCATCGCCGTGAGTTTCTGGCAAACAAGTAGCCGTGCTCGAAGCGACTGGCGCGCCGTGTAGCATTGCCTCTAATCCTGGTAAACCAAATCCTTCACTGAGCGAAGGGAAGCAATAAACTGCCGTATTTTCGTACATCCAGCGCAATTGCTCGTCTGATATAAAGCCGGTAAACACGACGTTTTTAATTCCATGCTCATTTACATATGTTTCGTGGCGAGCGTAATTGCTATCTTTTTTACCTGCCAAAGCCAGTGTTAAATCTGGATATTTTTTCTGCAACAAGGCAAACGCGTCAATTAGTCGTCGAAGGTTTTTATGTGGCGTCGGTCTACCGATATACATAATGAATTTTTTACCAATCAGCTTATCAACAGGCTCGTTGCCTTTCGGCAATTCATCCGCAGACTCCAAAGTTACAGTAATTTTCTCTGGGTTTACGCCGGTGAATTTAATCAAATCATTTTTTACGAAGTTAGAAATTGTAATAATATGCGAAGATTTTCTGGCAACTTTTTTATTGACCCATTTGTAAATTTGCTGCTTAATCCAGAAAACGACAGGATTTTTATCTGGATTCCTAAATCTGACAGTAGTCAAATCTTGCATTGTAGTAACAACTGGACTGAAATTATACCAAACAGGCTGCTGAACCATCGCAAAATGAACTAAGTCTGGATGGAGACTTTCAAGTTGTTTTTTAAAGCCGATTTGTTCAGCAAAAGTGTATTCTTTGTAGGGACAAATGACTTTTTTAAAGCGTGGATTGCTTGGTTGCCAACTATCAAAATCCTTTGGCTTGAGCAGAATAACATAATCGTTTTTATTATCAATTTTCTGCAAATAATGAATCAGCCGTTCGATGTACCGACCAGTGCTAGTCCTTAATGTTCGGGCGTCAATTACGATTTTCACGATAATGTTCCTTCCATGATTTATCAACTATATTTTTTATCGCCTTATGGAAAATTGCAGCTGAAAATTCGTTTGCCGTGGCTGAGATTTTTGTTGGTGAAACTTTTTTTCCTGGAAGTTTCTCTAAGGTTTCTATCAATGAAGAATCTGTTTGCTCAGAGAAAAACCAGCCGTTTTTTTCGGGTTTTATATAATCAAGCGCGCCGCCAGCTTCATACGCAACCACTGAAATACCAGACGCCAACGCTTCGACTGGTGCAATCCCGAAATCTTCGTGTGAACAAAAAATAAACAAATCTGCTTTTTTAATATATTTTTCTCGCGTAGCATTATCGACAAATCCTAAGAAATTAGTATGTTTATCGGCGATATTTTTTAGATTATCAACGTCTGGACCTTTTCCGATAATATCTAATTGCCAACCAAGTTTCTGACAAGCTTTAATAGCAATATCAAGCCGTTTCATTGGCACAATTCGCCCCCAAATCAGACAGCGAGGTTTTTTTGGGATGGACGTTTGCTTGCGATTTTTAGCAAGTGGCGAAAAGTTCGACACGTCAATTGGCGGAAAAATAACCGTACTTTTTCGCTGGTAAAACTCTTCAATGTCAGCCTGAATTCCCGTAGAATTGGCGATAAAAACATCGACTTGCTGAGCGGCGTTAAAATCTCGTTTTTTCAGTGTTCGGACTAGGGTTTTTAAGCCTAGGCGTGCCAGCCATTGCGGGCGAAAACTTGGTCGTTTGATATATTCGTCGTAATGTCGCCAATAAAAGTGCGTTGGCGTGTGGCAATAACAAATATGAAGTTGATCTGGTCTGGATTTGCGGACGAATTTTGCCTCGCCATTTCCTGAGCTGGAGATGATAATGTCGAATTCACTGAGGTCGAGCTTAGCAAACCACCACTGTCTAAGAAGTGGTAATAATCGTCGAATTTTCGAAAACGGCCATCGCTGCAAATAACCAGTAATGACTTTGTTGTCTAATCTTTCTCGCCATTCATCGCTGCAAAAAGAAGTATAAATTGGTGCTTCTGGGTATAATTTATGAATCTCCAGGACAACTTTTTCGGCTCCGCCGCCGTAAATCCAATCGTGAACTATGGCAATTTTTGGCTTACTCATTAATTATCTTTCTGGAAAATAACCAAGCAGGTTTTTAATAAAATTGTAATATCCAGCCAGAGACTCCAGTTTTGAACATAATATAAGTCAATTCGTCGACGCTCTTCAAAGCTGATACTGCGCCTGCCAGATACTACTGCAAGTCCAGTGAGTCCTGATTTGACTGCCAGCAAAACGTGTTTTTTGTCGTAGGCGCTTAATTCGTGTGGTACCAGTGCTCGAGGTCCAACTAGGCTGATGTCTCCCTTAACGACGTTGAATAACTGCGGTAATTCATCAAGGCTAAAGCGACGAATAAATCGACCAACTGGCGTCACACGAAAATCATGATCAAGCTTGTCGCCGTTTTTACGATACTCTTCAATTAACTCGGGCTTACCGACCATTCGAAACACTTCTTCGTCGGTTTTGCCATCAAACTTTGCGTAATGCGAGCGGAATTTGTAGACCTTAAACGGTCGATTGTAGCGAGTGAGGCGTTTTTGCTGTTTGCCGTGCATTAAAATCGGTCCCGCCGGGTCGCTGATTTTTACGGCAATTGCCACCAAAAGCATAATTGGCGAGGTGATGATAATTCCAATTGTCCCACCTACAATGTCCATAATCCGCTTAACAATTCGCCCATAGCCCATTAGCGGCGTCGGATGAGTGTGAATTAGCGGCACGGAGTCGATGATATCAATAGTGTGCTTGGTGGTCATAATTCCGTCGAATTCTGGCGCTTGATAAAAATCCAGATAATGTTTCTGGGCAATTTGATAATGTTCGCTAACGTTTTTTGAGTCGGTTTGGATGATGACGTCAATTTTATCTCTGGTGAGTGCCGATTCTAATGACGAGCGTCGAAGCTTTTTTAATTCAATAGGAATGAACTGGGTTTGCGCAACAATTCCGCTAATTTTAAAGCCAGTTAACGGATTGGTTTCTATGAAATCAGCCAGAACGTGAGTTAAATCACAATTACCAATTAATATAACACGGCGCGCGCCCAAGCCGCGTTTTAATAACTTCAGGCGAACAATATTGGCGGCACTGCGGAAAATCATTAGTAAGATGAAGCCAATTCCAGTGGCGTAAACCGCGACAAGCTTGGCTGGGAATAACGGAGTGTTAGTAAAGAACGTCACAGAAATCATAATCATAATTCCAGTTATTGACGCCAAAAGTATTCGTCCGAAGTTTCGTAATGGGTGTGTGTAAATCTCTCGGTCATATAAGCCAAAGAAATAGAACATCACGATCCACAACGGTAGCGTCATAAAAATGGAGGTAATAAAATCTATGGCATTGATGCTGATATGGAATGGTCTAGGATCCAGGGAAATTCGCAAAATATAGGCAATAGTAAATGCGCTCAATAAAGCTAAGATATCAAGAACGACCAGGACAATTTTGAAGTAAAAATCAGACTTTTTCCGCATAATCTCTGGGGTAATTATACAAAAATATGCCGATTATAGCAAAACAATGAATCGTATTTATGAAACTACCAAAAAACCAAAAATGTATAAACATCGCGACGGTCAGCGATAAGATAAATTGAGCTTTAATTTTACGGATATTTTTTATGGCGAAAAATATGATTATCAATGGGGCAATTAGAAGGGTGAATAGCCCAACAATCCCTAAGCCGCTGAGTAATAATATGTAAAAAACGTAGACCGTTTGGTCCGCTGGGACGTTTATGTGAAGGTGTTTTTGAATGAAATTTCCTAGGTTGCCGAGTCCGACGCCAAAGAAGAATGTTCGTGGCGATGATAGCCAGGATTTTATGGCTAAGTCACTGGCGCTGAGTCTGTCGTTGGCGGAAGCTTCAACAAAACCGGCAGGCTGGAAAGAATTGTTGCTTGGCGGAACGTTTTCGGCGGGTTTTGGTGACGGATTTTTGGCGACGGATTTTTGCGGAATCTTAATTTTCCCGAGAGATAATTGATCGACCATACTGACGAAGGTATTGTGTGCGATGAAGGGCGTATTAGCATATCTAATGTTGGCTGACGAGAATAATAAGATGAATCCAAATAGTAATCCAGCGAAGATGATTGGAAGTTTTTTACACACAAAAGATGCGTCAATTTGTTTTACGAAAGCGATTATAAATAAGGCTATTATGGCGATAAAAATTGCCAAAAATCCGCCACGGGAAAATGTTAAAGATATGGCGAGAGTTGTGAAAAATAGGCTAAATTTGGCTAGGCGAGATTTTGATTGAAAGAGTGCAAGGAAGAATGCTGGAAGTAGAGAATTGGCGAAGAATTGCGGTTCGGCGGCGAATAAATTGATTCGTGGAAATCCAAAAACGTCGGCTTTACAACCAGCGCAAAGCGTGCCAAATCCTGTTGGTTCAAAAGTGGCGACGATAAGCTGAATAATCGCTAAAATCCCAAAAACTAGCCCGCTCCATAGTCCGATATTGATGAGTTTACGTTTTTCTGATTTTGACAATTCGCCGTAAATTAAGCCAGCAGATAATCCGACGGTGAGTAAGAATAATAGCGACAATGAATATAACGCGGTGCGCAGGCGTGCTTCTGCGAAAAATATTCCGACGACAATAGCGATAAAGATTGCCAAAAATCCGCCGATTAGCCATCGGTTTTTTAACAATTCTTGGCGTTTTTTAAGTAGTAATGGCAAGGAAAATAATAGTAGGCTTACGGCAACGATTTGATATAATCCTACACGCAGTGACGAGAAATCCAGAATTGATAAGCCGACACTGGGATGCAGGGCGAAGCCGCCGCCAAAAATAATAATAGCCAATAGCCAGAATCGAACGTCGTTAGTGTATTTTTTTGCCATATTTTAAGTATAGCGTATGGTGTATACTTTAGATATGAAACTGACGAAAAAGCAAAAAATAATGTTGGATTTTATCGATGGGTTTATAAAGGGTAATGGCTATAGTCCGACGCTTCGGGAAATTATGCGCGCCTTGGGCTATAAATCCGTATCAACAGTAGCAAAACACGTTGATAATTTGGTGGCTGCGGGGTTTTTGGAGAAGCAGGACGGTGAAGTTAGGTCTTTGACGCTGAGTAGTGAGAAAAAAGAAGTTTGGTGGCAGAATTTAGCGAAAGAAATTAAGAAGAGAGAAGCCGAAGATAACGAAAAATCACGCTCGGAAGTGGAGATTTTAAAAAAAGCATTGGAAATTGTCCGTCAGTAACTTTACAACTATTAAAAAACTCGCTATAATACAAGACATATTCCGGGGTAGCTCAGCGGTAGAGCGGTTGGCTGTTAACCAATAGGCCGCGGGTTCGAACCCCGCCCCCGGAGCCAAATTGAATTTTAAGACTTCAACAAGTATAGTTGAGGTCTTTTTATTGTTTTTGCAGTTTATATTTATAATAACGCGGAATAGGTGAGATAATAATGACTATAAATAACACTTATTGCGATGGCATGTGGGCTAGATTTCTTTCTAGTCAATGTCTGCAGGTTATGGACATACCGCCGTAGACGGCTACTCATATGTTCGGCTGGTAAAAAATGAATTGCCAGAGATACGAAAGTTGGCGGAAGAGCGACAAGAAGTCGGCGTCGTTAAGCAGATAAATGATTTGATGAGGTTTATAAAACTAGGTATCAATAACGTAGATGGCGATGTAGTTTTATTGATCTTTGATGGTATGTAAAACAATAAAAACCAACTTCTCAATAAAAAATTACCACCTCATCGCGGGGTGGTAATTTTATGTAGCCATAGGTTAGCGTAGAATGAATAGTCCTGCGGCAACTAATGCTAGGGTGGCGATAACACCTAAGAAGGCATTAAATCCTGTGTTTGCGAGTAGACCGCTTACAGCATTCTGAGGCTTATTAACTGGATTATGAGCGGCAGCTGACGGATTTCCAGGCTGTGGCTGCGGCTGCGGCTGCGGCTGTGGTTGTGGCTGCGGCTGAGGCTGAGGCTGTGATGCCCTAGGAATCGCTGATGTGTCAATAGCCAGAGTACCGCTAAATGTAGCTGGAGCTGTTCCGAGTGCTACGCTTCTAGTCCAAAGAGCATTCAGGATAGGAGATGCTCCGCTGGCTGGCAGTGATAGCAATTGAATATTTCCAGGAGTTGCCGTGCTGTTAATAACGTCTGCTGAGTTGGTTATGGGAACTACGTTTCCTACCAAATCCTTCAGCGGTGAAGCGAATGATTTGTCGTTAGGCTTAACACTAACTCGCTGATCTTCAAGATGTACGGAAGTTAGAGATGGTAATCCATCTAGCGGACTTATGTCGGCAATCTTGTTTCCGTTAAGGGACAGGGTCTTCAGTAAACCTAGGTTATTCAGTGGATCTATGCGTGTAATTAAGTTGTTGTTTAACGACAAGTTCTGAAGATTCTTAGCATATTCTATTCCGACTAGGTCGGTAATGTTTGAGTTATCTAGGTTAAGATCTGTCAATTTTTCCAACTCTACGTCAGTAATTTTTTGATTTGCTGTACGAGTTGTACCAAGTTTTTCTCCCAGTTTTTCATTAAGCAACTTGCGCAGTTGTGTGTCTTTGACTTCAACCTCTTTGGGTTTTCGCATCTCGTATACGCGGACGTAGTCGACTGACATAGTTGCCGGGAAGCCTTCTCCATTTGCAGCTCCTACTGAGTTGATAGGATCATCCCATGGTGAATCAATGTAGTTGCCGCCAATGGCTAGGTTTAGTCGTAAGAAGAAGTTCTGATCAAAAGGACCATTAGGACTTCCTGTGGAGTTTGAATTCTTAAATTCGGTAATTGTGTGATGCCATTCTCCGTCAATGAAGTATTCAAGTTTTCCTTCAGTCCATTTTACGCCGTACGTGTGCCACTCTGTAGTGTCATTACCAGTGCCGAACTTACTTGGTGAAATAACGCCTTGGCGATTTCTGTGACTTCCGGTTTGACCGGTCGGTGTATTCTTGTCTCGCCAGTGTGCGTCGGATGCAGCAAATTGGTGGTTAGAGCCTTTTGTCTCTACGATGTCGATCTCGCCCCAATCAGGCCAACCAGGACCGTACGGAGAGTTATTAGGACTCATCCAAAAACCAGGCCAAGTACTCTTATTTTTTGGCATTTTTATGCGAGCTTCGATGTAGCCATATTTAAAATATGCCTTATTTTTCGTCTGTACGAATCCGGAAGTGAAGTTACCAGTTTTAGTGTTACCGCCAGTACAGGTTGCTCCTGGTTTGTATAGTCCGATTAGATTTAAGCTGCCGCCACTGACATTAATGTTTTCATCTGATCTCGTGTAGCAGTTTCGAACTTGTTGGCCTTCGTCTCCCCATCCGCCATTAAGAGCTGTCCATTTGGTCCCATCTAGTGAATTTCCGTCAAATTCGTCACGCCAAACAGGTTCTGGATTCCAGTTTTCACTATCTGTTGGCGGATATGGACTTCCTGCACCTCTGGCGTTGTCCATTGGCAGGGTAAATAACGCCCCACCAACAACAATACCGACAGCCATTACCGCAGTTACTATTTTAACTTTTGTATTTAAAAAACGTCTTTTTATTAACATTTTTTGTTTTCTCCCAAATATTTTTTATCCATCGCTAGTGTAACAATAAGCGGAATAAAAGTAAAGAATATTATGTAGTTATTTTAACAACAGAGCTGTGGAAACACTGAATACTGAGGTTTTAAGCTGAAATAAAAAATTGCCACCCCATAATGAGATGACAATTTTTCTGTAAACGCCTAAGCTAATTAGCGATTAATCGTTAGGTTTATCGACTTTAGGGATTTGATGTTAGAAACCGCTCTTAGGTCGAAGACAGAGCTGTTCTTAAGAGATAAGGTCTTAAGGTTTTTAGCTGCCTCTAATCCTGTTAGATCGTGAATCTTATCTGCTTCTGACGCGTTGTCGGCTGCATCCAAGTTAAGGTCTGTCAATTTTTCCAGCTCTACGTCAGTGATTTTTTGATCATCTTTACGATTAGTACTAAGTACTGTTGACAATTTTTTATTAAGTTGAGTGCGCAAATTGTTATCTGGCACGTTTATTTCCTTAGCTGTTCGTCTTTCGTATACGCGGACGTAATCGATTGACATAGTTGCCGGGAATGACTTTGGATATTTAGCTAAGGCGTTGTAAGCGTTTGACCATTTACCGCCTTTACCATCAATGTAGTCACCGCCAATTGCTAAGTTAAGTCGTAGGAAGAATGGTTGATCAAACGGACCATAAGGTGTGTTTGCTGCGTTTGGCTGATCGAATCCGTTGACGGTGTGAAACTTTACGCCATCAATGTAATATTCCAATTTTCCTTCAGTCCATTTTACGCCGTAAGTGTGCCACTGAGTGGTATCTTTGAATCCAGCTGGCAAATCCTTGCCTTGGGCATGTTTCTTATTGTATTTTGAAAGTCCCCAGTGAGCGTCTGCTGCCGCGTAATCTAAGTTAGAACCTTTAGTTTCTACGATGTCAATTTCACCACTGCGAGGCCAGTCTCCATACTCCTTCGTTGCAGGACTCATCCAAAAACCAGGCCAAGTACTCTTATTATTTGGCATTTTTATACGCGCCTCGATGTAGCCGTAAGTCCAAAATTTTTTACCTTTTGTCTCTACGAATCCAGAGGTGAAGTTGCCGCTTTTTTCATTTCCTGTGCAGCGCGCACCAGGCTTATATAGTCCTACTAAGTTTAGACTGCCGTTTTTAACATTCACATTCTCTTCGCTCCTACTATAGCAGCTTTGGACGTTATTAGCGCTCCATCCGCTGCCGTATATATTCCAAGAATCTTTATCTAACGATGTGCCATTAAACTCATCACGCCAAACAGGTTCTGTGTTCCAGTGAGTACTATCATTTAATGGATAATCATCGCTGACGACACCCTTAGCTTGTCCAGTTGGCAAGGTAAGTAGCGACCCGCCAATGAATAGTCCAGCAGCTATCATTCCAGTTAATATCTTAACTTTTGTATTTAAAAAGCGTTTTCTTATTAACATACACTCCCCTTAAATTTATGCTAGAAACCAATTATAACAACAAGCGCAATAAAAATAAAAGTAGAATAGTCAATTTTACAGCAAAATTAAAGAAGCGTTATTTACTATACAAATAGCATTAATTAGAGGAATAATTACCATGAAAAAGACAAGTTAATTTAACAACAAACGAGGCGTTAATTTTACAACAAATCTATGAAGATGGCAGTGATGACGTCGTAGTTTTAGCTGGGCAAGTTGGATTATCGCGTCGAACAGTAATGAATATTTTGGCGGATTTGCGTCGTAAAGGTTTGATGGCAGTTGATCAGATATACGGTGACGCATGGGTGCGATTAACAGCACGCGGCAAACGGTTAGTTCAGAAAATTTGGCCAGAAGCGCAAATGATAGCAATGTATTAGTATGTGAAATTGTTGAGATATAAAGGTATAATATATACGTGAGAGTTTTACTGATTGAAGATGACGTTACGATTTATGCATGGAAACATTGCCAGATCACAGCCAGCTTGCCGCCTACTCCCTTATTGAATCAATCTTTGGTATAATAGGTTACATGACGAAATTATTTTTGCAACATCACCATCATCTCCACGTGTAGACAGGAGGTGTTTTGTTGTTGTGGTATGCCTCCTGCGGGAGGTTTTTTGATTGATTAACTTTAGGAAAGGAAATATATGATACCAGATAAATTAAAGCCAGGCGATGAAATTAGAGTAGTTGCGCCGGCGCGCTCAGCAAGTGATATTGATGAAAGAGTTTTAGATCGAGCAAAAGCGGCGTTAGAGTCACTTGGACTAAGGGTTTCGTTTAGTAAAAATGCTTTTTCCCGGAGTCAGCGAGGCTGCCCGACGGACGACGAAAAGGTCGAAGATTTACACGAAGCGTTTGTGGACAGTAATGTGAAATGTGTTTTGGCGGCTATCGGCGGGTTTAATTCAAATCAGTTGTTAGGCAAAATTAACTGGCAAATTATTAAATACAATCCGAAGATTTTTGGTGGCTTTTCTGATATCACCGTTCTCAATCATGCGATTTTGGCAAAAACTGGGCTGGTGACTTGTGCGATGCCAAATTTCTATTGTTTTGGTTTGCCTCCAGAAGCTAATTATTCGTTGGAATATTTTCGGCGGTGTTTGCTTTCAGATCAGCCAGCAGAATTTGTCGTTCAACAATCGGAGACATTTTACGATCTTCCGTGGGACTATGACGAAGTTTCGCCGCGTCAAGCTTTGAAAAATAATGGGCCGCGAGTCGTGCAGGGCGGATCGGCTGAAGGAATAATAATTGGCGGTAATCTTTGTAGCTTGAACCTGTTGAACGGTACGGAATATTTTCCGAAAATTGAAGGTGATATTATTTTGTGTATTGAAGACGATAGCTATGATTCAATCCCTGAAACAGTTGAACGAAATATTCAATCCTTAATGCAGCAGCCTTTCTTTCGTCAAGTAAAAGCAATTTTAGTTGGGCGTTTTCAGGGTGAATCTCGGGCGACCGACGACATGATTAGCGACATTATTCTTTCAAAGAACATCGATCCAAAAATTCCAGTGGTGGTCAATCTTGATTTTGGTCACACTGATCCGAAGTTCACGTATCCGGTTGGCGGTAAATGTAAGGTTGTAGCGGGAGATGGTGCTAAAATTGTCATTCGTTGTGGCGACTAGGCGATTTTGGATGGGGTGCTTTAAGCAATTTTTCAGATGCCTGTGCTAAAGTAAAAAAGAGGATAGTTGGCTAATGAGAATTTTACTAGTAGAAGATGACGTTACAATTGCTCGACTATTAAAAGAAGGCTTGGAAGATGAGTCGTATGCGGTTGATGTGGTGCATGATGGTAATGAAGGCTATCGAACTGCTTCCTGATGATTATGATGTTATAATTTATGCATGGGAACATTGCCAGATCACGATAAATTATTAACCGACAGAGCCTTGCAGTGTGCGGCGGCGGAGCTAAACGTTGATTCATCTGAATTACGGATCACGCCAGTAAGTGGCGGCTTTTCGCTTAATCGTCGAGCGTTAGTTTCGTCTGGTGGTCGAACGATTTTCGTTAAAGAAGTTGATGCTAATTTATTGTCGGATGAGGGCGAGCGGGAATTAGGCTGGCTAAAAAAAGATTATGCAGTAACACGCTTGTTACAGAAAACTTATCCGCAATATGTTGCTGATTGGACTGAATTGGCTGATGACGGTTACGTGTTGATGACGAGCAGTTACGCTTCGTCAGATGGGTGGTTGTGGCAACCTCCGACGGATAACTCTGTCGCGGAACGTTATATTTCGACGGTGATAACCGCGGTTCGCAAGTTGGAAAAAATAAAATTGCCGCAGGAGTTAATTGAAGAATTGCAATTACAACCGTTTGTGGCGAGAGAGCTTGGCTTAGATGATGGGATTGATCAGATTATTGCTGACGCTGATGTTCGTCGTCGGTTGATTGATAATTATCAAAAACTATTGCCAAGTCAGTTGGAGATTAATCAGCGGCGTTGTCGGGATATAATTGAGCTGTTAGAAAAGCGCGATGAGTTGATTGATATTTCGGTGCGCGCTAAAGAATTTGCCAAGCAGACGGAAGATTGCTTTAATCATTCGGATGTTCGTAGTGATAATTTGGCATTTAATCCGCAAACTGGCGAGTTGAAGTTGGTTGACTGGAACTGGGCTTCCTATGTACCTCAGGGATCTGGTGCGACAGAATTTCTGGTTGATATGGCGCGCCATGGTCATGACGTAACGCCGTGGCTAGGTGAGTTGAACGTGGAAATGCTGGCGTCATTTGTCGGATTTTATCTTATTCGCAGTCTCAGACCGCCGCTTAAGCCGGGTGATAATCTTCGTCAAATGCAAGCGCTATCAGCGGCTGTTGCTTACGATTTACTGGAGCGTATGTGACGGCCTCTCATCCACTAATCATTCTCCGCGGTAATTCTGGTTGCGGCAAAACCAGCACGGCGCGCTTACTCCAGCGTCAACTAGGCTACGGCACGATGTTGGTGCCACAGGATGTGGTGCGCCGGGAAATACTGCGCGTGAAAGATAGCGAAGGCAATCCGGCGATTCAGCTGATTTACGATCTATGCATGTATGGCAATAATGTTGGCTATACGGTGATTTTGGAGGGTATTTTGAGCAATAAAAAATACGGCGCGATGCTGCGCCGGCTGCTGGATGATTTTCAGGGTGAAAAACTGATTTATTATTTTGACGTATCGTTTGAGGAAACGGTGCGCCGCCACGCTACCAAGCCAAACGCTCATGAATTTGGCGAATCAGAAATGCGCCAGTGGTGGAAAGATCAAGATGTTTTGAATGTACCAGGCGAGCAGCGAATCGGTGAACAGCTGTCTCAGGCAGAAATTGTCGATCTGATTCACCGCGACGTTTTGGCATTATCAGAGGGAGCAAATGCTTCCGCATCTCGCATGTAAATAATACAATGTACTTTCATTGACAGACGCTATATATCGCGTGTATATTCAATATTAAGCACTACATATGGTGTTTTAGAAAATAAATAACGTTTTTTGCAACATGCGCTCACTGGAAAGGTTGGGCTGGTTTGCTATTTTTATAAACAAGGAGGGGGAATGTATAAATCAATTAAAAAACGCGATGGTCGAACCGCTAAATTTGATCGAAAAAAAATTGAAAAAGCAATTGAAAAAGCAGGGTTGGAAACTGGCGAATTTGACGCTGCTCAAGCAGTTGAATTGACCGACAAGGTTTTGGGAGTTTTGGAAACTCGTAACCAAAAGCGTCTACCAAGCGTTGAAGATATTCAAGACATTGTTGAGGATGCGTTGATTGACTCTAAGTTTAAGAAGACTGCAAAGGCGTACATTATTTACCGTGATCAGCATAAAAAATTGCGCGAAATTACCTCTAATGCACACGTTGATTTGATTGATAAATATCTGGAAAATTTGGACTGGAAAGTTAATGAAAACTCTAATATGGGTTACAGCCTTCAGGGTTTGAATAACTATGTTTCAGCGGAGATTACGAAGACTTACTGGCTGGATAAGATTTATACATCGAAGATTGGACAGGCTCATAAAGAAGGCGACTTGCACATTCACGACCTTAACTTGTTAAGCGTTTATTGTGTTGGTTGGGACCTGACTGACTTATTGCAAGAAGGATTTACTGGCGTGGCTGGTAAGGTTGCCTCTAAGCCAGCTAAGCATTTCCGATCAGCACTTGGTCAAGTTGTAAACTTCTTTTATACATTACAGGGCGAAGCGGCTGGTGCGCAGGCTTTCTCTGATTTTGATACACTATTAGCGCCATTTATTCGTGCCGACAAATTGAGCTATGACGAAGTAAAACAGGCTATTCAAGAATTCGTCTTTAACGTTAATGTGCCGACTCGTGTTGGTTTCCAGACGCCGTTTACCAACATTACACTTGACCTTGAATGTCCAAAACACATGGCAGATAATCCAGTGATTATTGGCGGCGAGATGCAGGATACGACTTATGGCGAATATCAAGAAGAAATGAATATGTTAAACAAGGCGCTGTTGGAGGTTCTTTCTGAGGGTGACGCTAATGGTCGAGTCTTTACGTTCCCGATCCCAACAGTTAATATCACCAAGGATTTCAATTGGGATAATCCGGTGATTGAAAGTTTGTGGGAAGCTAGCGCTAAATACGGCATTCCATACTTCTCAAACTTCATTAATTCCGACATGGATCCAGAAGATGCGCGCTCGATGTGCTGTCGATTGCGTATTGATAATCGTCAATTGGAATATCGTGGCGGCGGCTTGTTCGGCTCAAATCCAATGACTGGTTCGGTCGGTGTGGTAACGATAAACTTGCCGCGACTGGCGCTAAAATCCAAGAACGAAAAAGAGTTCTTTAAGGGATTGGCTGAACTTATGGATATGGCAAAAGACAGCCTGGAAACTAAGCGTAAAGTTTTGGAGCGATTGACCGACGCTAATTTGTATCCGTACACCAAGTTTTATTTGCGAAACATTAAGCAACGCTTCAACCAATATTGGAAGAACCATTTTTCAACCATTGGTTTGATCGGCACGAATGAGGCAGCGCTTAATTTGTTGGGCGTTGATATTGGCACGGAAAAAGGTAAGGCTTTTGCTGAGAAAACGCTTGATTTTATGCGCGATCGTTTGGTGGAATATCAGAAGGAGACTGGCAATAATTACAATCTTGAGGCAACGCCAGCTGAAGGCACAACTTATCGATTAGCGCAACTTGATAAAGCCAGCTTTCCAGATCGAGCGCATTTTGCTAACGGAATTGGTGCGGAAGTTAAATGTCCGTTCTATACCAACTCTAGCCACTTGCCAGTTAATTACACAGACGATTTGTTTGAATTGATGGATCTTCAGGACAATTTGCAAACCAAGTACACAGGTGGCACGGTGATTCACTTCTTCTTGGGTGAGCGCATGGACGATCCACAAACTTTGAAAAAATTGGTGAAAACGATTTGTGAAAATTACAAATTGCCATACTTCACGTTCAGTCCAAGCTTCTCAATTTGTAAGAATCACGGCTATATTGTTGGTGAGCATCCAGAATGTCCAAAGTGTGGTGAAGCGACTGAAGTTTACTCACGTGTGGTTGGTTTCTTGCGTCCAGTTTCTCAATGGAATAAGGGCAAGCAAGCGGAATTTGAAATGAGGGAGCATTATGACGATGCCGCCGAACACCAGCGACTTAGCGCCGTCGCGGCAGCTTAAAGTGTCAATTGGTGGAATTCAGAAGCTGTCGCTCGTGGATTATCCAGGGCACGTGGCGGCAGCTCTGTTTCTCTCTGGTTGCAATATGCGGTGCGGTTATTGCCATAATCCTGAATTGGTATTGCCTGAACGATTGGCGCCGAGTCTTCCAGTTGATGAAGTGATGATATTTCTAAAATCGCGAGTTGGTCGACTGGACGGCGTGGTGATTTCTGGCGGTGAGCCAACGGTAAATGAAGATTTGCCAGAATTATGTCGGATGATTAAGAAACTTGGTTTTGACATTAAGTTGGACACTAATGGCACGCATCCAGATATAGTTCGCGGAATGGTTGAAGAAGGGCTGATTGACTTTATTGCGATGGACGTAAAAGGTCCGCTGGAAAAATATGTTGAAATTGCGGCACGACCGATTGATTTGGAGGCGATTAAGGAGAATGTCCGGTTGATGATTGATTCGGGAATTGATCACGAATTCCGTACGACGATTGTCCGCGAGCAACTAGAAGTTAGCGATTTTGAGAAGATTGGCGAGTTGGTTAAGGGCGCGAAGAGATT
>CAUQBM010000008.1:0-31208 GCA_963516705.1 uncultured Candidatus Saccharibacteria bacterium
TAGAAGTTAGCGATTTTGAGAAGATTGGCGAGTTGGTTAAGGGCGCGAAGAGATTTGCCTTGCAACATTTTCGCACTGGCACGACAATTAGTCCAAAGTTTGCTAATTACCACACTTTTACTGACGAAGAATTTAGAGAAGCTCAGAAAATAATGGAAAGGTACGTTGGAGAATGCGTGATTCATTAGAGGTTGAAATTGTGCGCGTCCGTCAGGAAAATCCTGAGGTGAAGACGTTATATTTTGCGCGACCGTTCGACTTTACCGCCGGACAATATATTACGGTTTTTATTGATGGTAGTAGCGTGCGTGAAGGGAAGGCTTATAGCATTTCTTCTACTCCTGACGATGAGCTAATGTCAATTACTGTGAAGAATGTTGGTGGTGAATTTTCTAGCTATTTATGTTCACTGAATGTTGGCGATAAATTACAAATTAGCCACGCTTATGGCGATTTTAATCCGCAAACAGAAAGTCCTTTGGTCGGAATTGCTGCGGGCTGCGGACTTAGTCCAATTTGGAGTGTTATGGCAAGTTCTAGCCAGCCGACGTTTTTATATTTTAGCCAAAAATCGCCAGAATATATGGTTTTTGAAAATGAGCTAGCGGCGTCAAATATTAAAGTGAAGAAGTTCAGTACTCGTCAGCAAGTTGAGGAAAAAGATGGTTGGTTTAACGGTCGATTTAATGTGGAAAAAATTGTTCATGAAACGCCAGAAGATGCGCATTTTTTGGTCTGTGGAAGTCTGCCGTTTGTCAGAGATGTTTGGCAAAAATTATCCGCCGCCGGCGTAAGTGAATTGAAAATTTCGACGGAGACGTTTTTTGAGCAATGAACGAAGGTTTGGCGGATGGAGCGGGCGATTTTAATGTTTTCTCGGCGTTGAATGGCGATGTTAATTTTCAGGATCTATCTTCAGAAATTGATTATGATGCAACTGAACTAAATTTGGTAAAAGCGGTTGCTAGCGGTGAGAAAATTGATACGTCATTTACTGAGGAAAGTGAAGCGGAAACAACAGAAGAATATTTGAGTGACGAAAGGCGATCGGAGATTTGCCAAAACGTAGTCAGCGCAGCATGCGCCAGTTGTGCTGCGGCGGGAAACTGTCCGATATTAAGAATGCGAAATTTTGCGGAAGAGAATTTACATCCGGCGACAGAAGAGCCGAAGAGTTATTTGTCTGCCTTAATGGATGATGGTTGTGATGTTGTTGTTGCTGGATATGTCAATGCTGATAACGAAGAGAATCCGCCCGAGTCGATTGAAAAAGATAGTCCATCGGAAAATGAAAAACCTGAATTCGTATCAGAAAAACCTGCGGTTAAGTCGGAAGTGAGCGATGATGATGCGTCGATGCGCGTGTCGGCGGAAAGTAATGAGGCGAACGAACCGATGGATGATGAATGTTTGAATAGTGAAAGTGCGTCGTCGGAAAATACTCCAAGCGCGAAAATAATTAAAGAAAATATCCCGCCGAAAATTAACGAAGAGTCGGAAGAAGATGAGGTGACTAGTCAGATTAACTTGGTGGATCCGGAAGACGTTGATGAAAAAGTAGACATTCATAAAGAAGATATATCTTCTGAGAATCAAGCTCCGGCTGTAGATAAAGAGGGTGAATTGCCGAGAGAATTACCTATAAAGAAAGATAACTATATAGGGACTGAAAATAATATAAACTCTGCACCGATTTTGGAAGATTCTATTCCAAGGGACAATCTGGTCGAGAAAGCTATTTCTAATGAGTCAAATTCCTTGCTTGTGCGTGATTCTGTTAAAGTCAATAATGAAATTGATATGGCGATGGATGACAATAATAATGCGCCAGCTGAGATGGAGTTGAGCGATGAGGTTGTACGTGAAAGAATTGAATCTGTTGAGTTGATAGAGAATAAGGAAAACTCGCCAATTTTACCGCGACGCAATTTTGAAGAGCGTAAAGTATGTTTCGAAGATTCGGAGAATGTTGCTACGTTTGAGATTTCTGATGATTGTGCGGTTATGGACAAAACGGATAATGGGGTGGATGATTTGGGTGATTGCATAGAATTGAGCGAAGAAGCTACGCGTGAATTGGAAGAATTGCCGACTAATAAGTCTGAAATAATAGGACAATTTATTCCCGATTTGAAATTAGCCGATGATAAAATTGGTCAGAATAATGTCATTGAAGAGGTTGTGAAAAAAGTTGCGGAAAAAACTGAATTGGCTGAAGAATATAGAGGATTGGTTACTACAGATGATTGCGATGAGGTAAAATGCTCTGTAAAAATTGTAGAGCCGAGCGATTATTGCGATGACGCCGATAATATTTTGAATAGGGATTTAAATATTCCAGTTTTTCAAGAAATTTCTACTTTACCAGATAATTCATCGGAGGAAAAAGCTAATTATAATTGTGACGAATACATCGCCAATAATACAAATATGTTTGGCGTTTATCCGGGGGTTTGGGCTGATGATAGTCCGCTGAATCCGGAAGATGATAAGGCTTCAAACATTAGTTATAATTCTAGCGTACTTTCTCAGCTGATAACATTAGTTGGTTCATTGGCGGTTAGAATTGTCTTCAAGAAACAAGAAGGATTGTGTAAATAGATATATAATAAGCGTATGAATGATAAAGAAAATACTATTAATGTCGCGCGTGCCATTATTCGCATTGGTGATGCCGCTGAAAAAGCCAAAGATTATGGTTTGTTGAAGTCGCTAGAGCAAATGGTTGATCAGTTGGCTCGACATAATGTTAAAGACGCTGAGGTTGATATGAAGTTGCTATTGGAATACGTTAAGTCATTGAACGATTGTGAATATTGCCGAGCGTCTAACGGTGAAATGAGTACTGCCGATTTGGTGAATGAAATAAATCGACAATTAGCGCGTCTTAGTCATGAGCAAGTGGATAATTCTAGTAAATTGGCTTTGGAATTTGAGCCGACAGTTCATTTAGTGACTGCGAATTATGCCAAGGATGAGAATGGGACGACTTCTGGCGTATCGATAGCCTTGGTTTTTAATAGGGATGGCTCGGTAAGTGCGCCGCATGATCATTTCTTGAATGCGGAATTACTTAATTATTTTAACGATAAACATCAGGTCAATTATCAATTTATCGAAAATGGTTTACCGCCGAAACTTCAGGATTATCAATTAGTTGCGGGAACGGCGGAAGTGCGAGAAATTTTGCCGCGGGAATTGGAAGTGATAAATTTTTAAGGTTTTATGAAAATCTCCGTACATATTAAACCAAACTCTCGCCATCGTGAGGAAGTTGTGAAAAATGACGATGACACATTGACGGTTTATGTCAAAGCTTCAGCAATTGAAGGTCGAGCCAACGCGGCGGCTATTAAATTATTGGCAAAACATTTTAAGGTTGCGTCTTCCGAAGTTAAATTAGTGCGCGGTGCAACTTCAAAATATAAGATATTTGAGATTGATTAAGTTTACGGATAAACGGCGCCCGGTGTCATATCACCGATTAAATTTTGTACCGTTACGAATGAATATCCTTGTTGTTTGAGTGAGTCAAGAATGCAAGGAACAGCATTCACGGATGTCTGATGAATATCGTGCATTAAAATCACAGCTCCGTTGCGAGCGCCAGCGACAGCCCTTGAACAGACGATTTCGCTATTACGATCAGCCCAGTCGCGCGTATCGACAGACCAAACAACTGCCGACATTCCACGTTGACGGAATTGATCCAAAACTGCTCGATTAAACGCGCCGTATGGTGGACGTATGATGTTGGGTTTGGTGCCGACGGCTTGTTTTATGACGTTATTTGTCTGGTCAATTTCACTAGCGAGTTGCTCTGCTGAAACCTTATTTAACTCTGGATGCGACCAAGAATGATTGCCTAATTGATGTCCGCGCGACTGCATACGGCGTAATGTGTTGGCGCGTGCTGAAACTTTGCTGCCGATTAGGAAAAATGTCGCCTTGGCGTCGTACCTATCCAATATGTCCAACAGTTTTTCGGTGTATGGTCCAGGTCCGTCGTCAAAAGTTAGAGCAATTGTTTTATTTGCGACGATAGGAGTTGGAACTGCGGGCGCTGGTTTTGGTTTTTCTGCAGGCTTGGGGATGTTGGCGAATTTTCTCGCCGTTGGGTTTTGCAGATATTTAGAGACGGAGGAAATTGGCACAGTAATTGTCAATTCTCCGTAAGATGACGGCAGTAGCGACGCCTGACCGAGCGGCCAAGCCAACGCACTACCATTATTGGTGATGATGAAATTAGACAAAGCTTCTTTATTTATGATTTCGTTCAGGTCAATTTCTGGCTGTTGGCGTTGTTCGATGGTCTGAGAAATGCTATTTTTGGCGGCGGATATGATCGCTTCGGCGGCTTCATCGGACTGTTCTGTAAAATCAGCTAAGCCGACAACTTCGCCAGATTTTTTGTCGAAAGTCCAAAATTGCGTCATTGATGCTGGATGTGCGCCGTTCATATCCTGCTTGATATTGACGACAATCGACAGCGCTTCTGAAGTGTTGTGCGTGACTTGATAGCCAATTGTTTCGGTCATTGGCTTATCAAAAACTGTTGCCAGTAAAACCGTATTTTGAAAATCGCGATCAATTTTATCAATCGATCCACTAATTAAGCGATTAATTTTTTCATTTTCCGTGATCGGATATTCAATTGAAACTTTTTCCCGTTTGTTATCTCTGGTGACGAACTTTGAGCGAATGCCAGAATATTTCGAATCGGCAAAATAATACTTTTCATCAGATGGCGCAGTCGTTTGTCGCGAGTGCGATTGATTGAGAAAATATATTCCAAATAGCCCTGCTGAAAATAGCAATATCAAAAACGGTATGATAATAAATAGTTTTTTCGATTTTGGTTTTGCTTTTTTTCTCTGAATGCGCATATTATAAGTATAGCACTAGTATTTTGGTTTTGTTATTATTGATAATAGGTAGAGACTAGCTTGATCAAAATTACAACAGAGAGGAATTTACGGAGTGGAACTTGAGCCAATTATAAAAGTCGATAAACTCGTTAAGACTTATGATGGAAATAACGTGGTCGACGGCGTGTCGTTTGAAGTTAAAAAGGGCGAGATATTTGGGATTCTTGGTCCTAACGGCGCGGGCAAAACAACAACACTGGAAATGCTGGAAGCGCTCAGACCAATTGACGGCGGTGTGGCTACGATTGACGGCATAGATGTCGCTAAGAAACCTAAGGATATTAAGAATATAATTGGTATTCAGCTTCAGTCGACGGCTTTTTATGACAAACTGACTTTGCGTGAACAATTGAAAATGTTTGGTAGTCTATATGGTCGGACAGTTGATGTCGAGGCGCTGCTTGCTAAGGTTCAGTTGACAGAAAAGGCTAAGAATTATGTCGAGCAACTTTCTGGCGGTCAAAAACAGCGTTTTGCGATTGCTTCGACATTGGTGAATAATCCGAAAGTGTTGTTTCTGGACGAGCCGACCACGGGGCTTGATCCGCAGGCGCGTCGAAATTTGTGGGACTTGATTGAGGAAATTCGCGACGAGGGAATTACGATTCTTTTGACGACGCATTATATGGACGAGGCGGAATTATTGTGTGATCGTCTGGCAATTATGGATAGTGGTAAGATTATCACAATTGATACGCCGCATAATCTTATCCAGCAATTATTGGCGCGCGGTTTCAAGAAGAAACAAGTTGTTGAGCAAGCCAATTTGGAGGACGTGTTTATTGATTTAACAGGAAAGGCAATTCGGGATTAACATGAAAAAATATTGGATTGGAATATTCGGGCAAGTTCGCGCTCAGCAAAAGCGTTTCGTCCGAGATAAAATGGCGCTATTTTTTACTTTCCTTTTTCCGCTGATTTTTCTATTAGTGTTCGGGTCGGTTTTTAGTAATGATTCGACCAGTTTTAATATTGCAATTGTCAACAATTCGCAGACGGAATTTGCCAAAAGTTTCGTTAAAAATGCCAAAGAAAATTCGAAGGATTCGATTCTAAAAATTAAAGACGTTAAAGATATGAATGACGCACGTGAAAAAATGAAGCGGTCGGAGCTTAATGGTATTATTGAGCTTCCAAGTGATTTTGGTGCGATAAAAAATAATGGCAATCATCCTATTCCAACAGGCACTATGAATGTTATTTACTCCAAAGGTTCTGAGCAGACGGGCGGTGCGTTGGTGGCAGTGATGAATCAAATTACCAATAGTATCAATAGTCGGATGGGTCAACCTGAAGCTCCGCTTAAAGCTGTTGGTAAAGCGATTGGTGATGAGCAATTAAAATCGTTTGATTACATGTTTACAGGACTGTTAACTTTCAGCTTGATGAGTATGGGTATTTTTGGTCTATCTAACCAAATACCGGCTGAAAAGAAACGTGGTCTATATCGTCGTTTACGCGCGGCGCCATTTACTTCGGGTCAGTTAATCATCTCCACGGCAATCCATTATACGACGATTTCCTTGCTTAGTTTGGTGATGATGGTTATCGCTGGGACGTTGATATTCCACTTTAATATGCGAGGCGATTGGGCACTATTTGTAATGATGTCTGTATTGTCTGCATTTATGACCGTGGGTGTGGGGTTATTGATTGCTGGGTTATCAGAGAACGAAGATCAGTCATCGTCATTAAGTAACTTAATCTCTTTCCCGATGATGTTTTTATCTGGTACGTTTTTTCCACTTCATCTATTTCCAGAATGGCTACGAAGTGTCGCTCAGTTTATTCCTCTGACTCCGGTTACGGATGGATTCCGGTTAATTATGACTGAACATGCAAGTTTTATGGAAGTCTTGCCACAATTCGGCGTTATCGCGGCTTGGACTTTTGCTGTCTATTTCTTAGCCATTAAGCTATTCAGGTGGGAATAGATATTCAAGGATAGTGAAACAAATAGAAAAACATTACGCTTATCGTAAGCGGGTGCTTGATATTTTTATCACGGGAGTTGCTTAATTCCGCGCGACAAATCAAATAATTATTCGACGCCGCCGGCCTTAAGAATGCTTCTTAATCCGTTTTCGCCACCGACGAAACCGCTGGTTTGGTAGTCGTTAATAACCATATATGGCAAGCCATTCACGCCAAGCGACAGAGCTTTTTGCGTGTTGCCATCAATTTCTTTTTGGTGCGGTTTTTTAGTCATACAATCAGAAAATTGCGATTCATTCATGCCGACATTTTTGGCGGAAGTCAGGAAATATTCCAGTGGAAGAGCAGGGATTTTTTTTGGCATAGCAACATTTTTTACGCCGATTCCTTTATCGAAATAATCGCTTTTAATGCGCGGGACGATATCGTGGGTGTACTGCCAATATTTATCTTGATCAGCAGCACAAAACGCAGCGTGAGCGCCAGTTTCTGTATTGTTAGTCATCTCTTTTAATAGTGTCACTACGCGATGCTCATAACGAACTTTTCTGGATTTAATATAGTCATTTTTGAAGAATTCTGTGCTTGTTGCGGCTTCGACCTCGGCGCAAAATGAACAAAAATAGTCAGTATAATCAATGAACACATTTTTCGCATCAGCGGATCCTTGCGACATTTTTTCGTTCCACGGTTTATTATCACCAATGTGACGATTCGGCGGGCGATTGACAATTCCATAAATAAACAAAGCTACAATTCCCACGATTACAATTCCCGAAAGAACCCAAATAGGCGCTATGCCTGATGATTTTTGTCGATTCATATTTTCTCCTGTTTAGATAATTCTGTGTACATAAAAATAATTTGACCTGATTTATATAGCGAGAATAAACTGAGTAGTAAAGCTAGTAAAAGAACTATTATGCTGGCGATATTTGCGGCGGTGGCGGCGGCAGCTCCTGAGAAAAATAGGGTTACAATTGGTAAGATTAGCGACGTTCCGCAGGGGACGCAGCCGAGTCCGATCGTTGCGGCAATTGATGCGATTCCGCTTAATCCGACTTGTCGAGATACAGTTTTTTCATTGTCGCGATTATTCTTTGCTGTAAAAATTACAGCGGTGATTGATATACCTTGAAGAATTGACACTACCATAAGCAGCGCGCCATTTGGTGAGGTGAAACTTTGTTTGAAGATGTCTATAACCATCGAACCGAGCAGCGCGATTTTATCGAGGATTGGTAAACGCGACATTATTAGTGGTCCGTAAAAATTGGCGTTGATTGCGAAATAAATTATCACGGCGAAGGCGACGGTCGCGACAATTGTTATCAGGAAATACTTCGGTAAACCAAGCATTCTACCGACTCCTAGAAGCGCTGATTTGATGGATTCCTGCTTGCTGCAAATTCGACCCATACGCCTATTATACGATATTCGTAAAGGCAATTCGATCATCCACGGCAGTAACTTTTACCGTATCTCCGTCGTGAATTCGCCCGTCGATCAGTTCGAGAGCCAAAGGATCAAGCACGCGTTTTTGAATCAAACGCTTAAGCGGCCGAGCGCCGAAACTTGGGTCGTAGCCGTCTCGCGCCAACATGTCACGAACACTATTGTCAAAATCCAGCGTTATGTCGCGACTATCTTTAACTTGGCGAACAACTTTTTCTAATTGCACGTCAACAATTGCACGCATCGATTCAGGATGAATGCGATCAAAAATCACGATGTCGTCAATTCGGTTTAAGAATTCTGGGCGGAAATGGCCACGAAGTGTCTCTAAAATTTGATTGTCGAGAGAGCTAATGTCGTCGCCTGTGTAGTCCATAATCATTTGCGATCCGACGTTGCTGGTCATGATAATAATGGTGTTGCTAAAGTCAATCGTTCGTCCTTGTCCGTCCGTCAATCGACCGTCGTCCAGAACTTGTAATAGCACGTTAAACACGTCGGGATGTGCTTTTTCGATTTCGTCAAACAAAACCACGCTATACGGACGTCGCCTAACGGCTTCCGTCAATTGACCGCCTTGATCGTAGCCGACATATCCTGGAGGCGAACCGATCAATCTGGCTACGGCGTGGCGCTCCATATATTCGCTCATGTCAATTCGAATCATGGCGTGCTCGTCGTCGAATAATTCACGACACAAACTGCGCGCGACTTCTGTTTTTCCTACACCAGTAGGGCCGAGGAATAGGAATGAGCCAATCGGTCGATTAACGTCGCCGAGTCCAGCACGTGACCTACGAATGGCGCTTGCTACAGCTGCTACAGCGCGATCTTGCCCGATGACTTGGCGGCTAATTGATTCTTCTAATTTGGTCAATTTGCTAGATTCACTTTCCATCAATCGCTCCACTGGAATTCCAGTCCAGCGCGCCACTACACCGGCGATATCGTCAGGCGTAACTTCTTCGCGGAGTAATCGGTCGTGAGTTGGAATTGCCGCTAGCTCCTCGCGGGCGCTTGCTAATTTTTTCTCCAGCTCCGGTAAATCGCCATACTTAATGCGGCTGGCGGTGGCTAAGTCTGCGTCGCGTTCAGCAATTTCTAATTGTGAGCGCAGATTGTCCATTTTTTCGGTAGTCGTGTTGACGGTTTGCAAAATGTCTTTTTCGTGTTGCCATTTTTTATCAATCACTTCGGCTTTTGCGCGAATCTCGGCAATTTGCTCCTTGATTTCATCTTTGCGAATATTGGCGTGGTCGGATTTGTCTTTTTTCAGCGCCGCTTCCTCGATTTCCAGTTGTAAACGTCTATTGTTCAATCGATCCAGCGCAATTGGCACGCTTTCCAATTGCATTTTGAGCGAGCTGGTCGCTTCGTCAAGCAGGTCGACTGCTTTGTCTGGCAAGAATCTGTCAGGCAAATACCTGGTAGATAATCTGGCGGCTGCCACGATCGCGTCATCAGCGATTTTTACTCCGTGATGAATTTCGTATTTTTCCTTCAATCCGCGCAAAATGGCGACAGTGTCGTCAAAGCTTGGTTCGCCAACGTAAACTGGCTGGAATCTTCGTTCTAAGGCGGCATCTTTTTCGACATATTGACGATATTCAGCGAGCGTCGTCGCGCCAATCATATGCAATTTTCCGCGAGCCAGCGCTGGCTTTAACATATTGCCCGCGTCCATGCTGCCTTCGCTTTTTCCAGCGCCAACCATGGTGTGAATTTCATCGACAAAAAGAATAATCTCACCAGCTGCGTCTTCTACTTCTTTCAGAACGGCTTTCAATCGATCTTCAAATTGTCCACGGAAACTAGCGCCCGCCAGAAGACTGGAAATTTCCAGGGAAATTAGTCGCTTATCCTTCAGTGAAGCGGGAACGTTGCCTTTGACAATTCGCTGCGCCAACGCCTCAACAATTGCGGTTTTACCGACTCCTGGCTCACCAATGAGAACGGGATTATTTTTAGTGCGGCGACTCAAAATCTGCATAGTGCGTCGAATTTCTTCATCTCGACCGATCACTGGATCGAGCTTACCTTCGCGCGCCAACGCTGTTATATCTGTACCGAATTTTTCGAGTGGTTTAGTTGTTTCTTCTTGATTCATGTTTGGTGGCATAAAATCCTCCTTTTGGTTTTTAGTTCTAATTTGTTGCGCCCCAGTAAAAGACAGAATGGTGAAATTTGATATAGTTATCATAGCAAATTAGCACTCTCAGTGCAAGAGTGCTAATAAAATAAATAGTCATTTTATGATATGTTAAATGTATGAATATTCTTGTCACTGGTGGCGCTGGATATATCGGCAGCCACACAATCATCGAACTATTATCATCAAATCATAACGTAGTGGTGGTCGATAATTTATCAAATTCATCCGTCGAGAGTCTGAGGCGAGTTGAAGAAATCACTGGTCAATCAATACCGTTTCATGAATTTGATTTATGCGATCATCAGCGACTATCGGAATTGTTTAAGACTGAGAAAATTGATGCTGTGATTCACTTTGCTGGATTGAAGGCGGTTGGCGAGTCGGTTGAAAAGGCGCTTCTTTACTATAAAAATAACCTTGAAAGCACGTTGGTTTTGCTTGATGTGATGCAAGAGTTTGACGTGAAGAAATTGGTGTTTTCTAGTTCGGCAACAGTTTACGGCGACCCAGCTCGATTGCCAATTACCGAAGATATGCCGTTGTCTGCCACGAATCCATATGGCCAAACAAAGTTGATGATTGAGCAAATGCTTCGCGATATTTCTGCGACAAATCAAAATTGGCAATTTACATCTCTCCGCTATTTTAATCCAGTTGGCGCGCATCCGAGCGGTCGCATCGGGGAAGATCCTTCCAATCTTCTGCCTTTTGTGTCGCAAGTTGCTGTTGGTAAGCGAGAGCATTTGAGCGTTTTTGGCGATGATTATGACACTCCAGATGGAACTGGTGTGCGCGATTATATTCACGTGGTTGATCTGGCAAAGGCTCACGTGGCAGCTCTGGAGAATTTAGGCCGACCGAACGAGTATAAAGTCTATAATATCGGCACCGGTCGTGGCACTTCAGTTTTGGAATTAGTGAAGGCGTTTGAGAAAGCGTCTGGTCGTGATGTTCCGTATCAAGTTACGCCACGTCGAGCAGGTGACATTGCGACGTGCTATGCAGACCCAGGCTTGGCGGAAAGAGAATTAGGTTGGCGAGCAGAATTGACAATTGAAGATGCTTGCCGCGACGCTTGGAATTGGCAAAGCAGTAATCCAAACGGCTACAATGGCTAATTGCCGGATTTGGTGAAAATCTTATTTTCGTAATAAGCGGAACGTTTGGAAAGTTCTGAATTTAAGTTTTCAATTCCACCGTATTGCTCGACTAAGGTTTTCTTTCCAGAGAATAAATTTGTGCCCAGACCTAATCGGTCGCCGTCAATTTTAACTCCCAGTGCCGCCAAAGTTGACGGATACATATCGAATGTCGTGAATTGACGATTCTTTGAGTGACTAGTTGAAATGGCTGGATTTATAAACGTGTTGTAAATGGTTCGCTGATAATTAGTTCCGCCAATTTTTTCGTCGTAGTATGAAGTTTGCATGCCTAAATGGTCGCCAGAAATGACAATCGTGGTGTTTTCATAAAATGGCTGAGATTTAACCCAATTGACGAATGCGGCGACTTGTTTTGAGGAGCAAGCGTGAACATTATCGTATTGATTGCTGAAGGTTTTAGCGCAGGTTTCATCCAAATAGCCATCGGTAAAATGCGTGTCGGCGGTCAATAATTGCAAGTTAAATGGCTTGTCTGACGCCGCCAAACGCGAGGCTTCTTCGCGGGCAAATTGGAATAATTTTTTGTCTTCATAACCCCACCATACTTTGTAATCTTCGGAGATTTTTCCGTATTTTTTGGCGTAATTGTAATCCTCAATATTGAAGTTGCCGTGTTGAGTTAATAATTTATCGCGTCCGCCAAAACTTGCTTCAGAGCCCATAACAAATGTTTGATTATAGCCTTGTTTTTCTAAAATCTCACCAAGACCATAAGCGCCTGGCAAGAATTTTTTAAACTCGCCCAGGGCGTTATGATCACGTCCACCAACTAAGTTTTCCTTCAGCGGAACGCCAGCAGATTGTGCAGCCATTCCCGCTACAGTCCAGCCGGTGTTTGTTGCAGGTAAAGCACCGCCGACGCCAGATGCTTTGTTTGAGAATGAGGTATTTTTTAATGCCAATTCTTCCAGCTCTGGAATAATGGAAGTTTCAGAACTGCCGCCATTAGCCTTTGATGCCAAAGTGTTTTCCATTGACTCTAAATAGATGTATATTAAGTTGCGTTTTTTCTCTGGGAAAGTCAATTTGGCGGTTTTTGGATTGACATAATTTTCTTCGTATAATTTGGTCGATTGGGTCAGGGCATAAATATAGTTAGGGATGCCGAAACTTTGAATCAGAAGGACGATCGCAATTAAAAACATACTCAGCGAGTAAATTGCTTGATTTCGTAATCTCAAAAACGGCAAAGTGAGTTTTCGTGATGATTTGATTTTTTTCAAGCAAAAGGCGATCATGCGATTGATAAAAGAGATCGATTTGTCGAACATTGGGATTAATAAGGCGCCGAATAATAGGAAAACCAGCGGAAGATTTTGCAGGACGGCCGACCATAAATTGTCAGATTTGCCGCCAGCTAATCCGTTAACAAAATAAAAAATTATCTCGTCGATTTGCGAATTTTTAAAGACGATATATTTATAGCGCGCCGCAATTAAGCAAAACGCCGCCAAAAAAAGCAAGATGATTGATATTGATTTAATCCAGAAACGTTTGGTAAATTTAATTTTTCTCACCATTCTATTATATCACTTACGTTTTTTGCGGATAAAGGGGTATAATAAAAGCATGAGCAAGAATAAGACGCGCACATTCGGAATTAGTTGGTGGATTGGGCTGGTTTTATTTGCGGGGATGATTTGTTTGATGTTGGGCGATATTTTACATCGAGATGGTGTAATTGGCTCAAAAACTGATGTTTTAGTAATGGGTACGAATGCTGGATTTAAGCCGTTTGAATATATTGATAATAATCAAGTGGTTGGCTTTGACGTTGATCTGGCGAGGGAAATTGCTAAAAGTTTGGGCAAAGATTTGAAGATCGAAGATATGTCGTTTGACGGGCTACTTCCGGCGCTGGATAGTGGGCAGATTGATATGGTGGCGGCTGGAATGACGGTGACGCCTGAGCGAGAAAAAAATGCGTTGTTTTCAGATCCGTATTATTCGGCGTCGCAGAGAATAATTGTTAAAAAGGGCAGTCCGATTCGTAATAAATATCAATTGCCGGGGCGAAAAATTGGCGTACAGCTGGGTACGACTGGCGATACTTTGGCGTCTAAAATTGCTGGCGCATCAGTCACACAATTCCAGACCGCGCCGAGTGTTTTACAGGAATTAAGTTCGGGAAAAATTGAAGCAGTTATTCTGGACGATGCTCCCGCAAAGCAGTATTCAGCTGGATTTTCTGACTTAGAAATCTTACCGGGAGCGCTCAGCGATGAAAGTTATGCGATTGCTATTAAAAAGGATAATAAAGACCTCTTAGAAAAGGTTAATAAAGAAATTGCCAAGATGAAAAAAGATGGCCGCTATGAAAAATTAATCCGCAAATATTTTGGTGAGGAGGCTAAATCGTGAATTTTTGGGAAGTGATTTTTGGTGGCGGTCGATGGCTATTTTTATGGCATGGATTAGAAGTGACGTTGGTTTTGACCGTGTTGTCGCTTATTTTAGGATCGGCAATTGGTGTGCTTGTCGCCCTGATGCGCACGTCGAATTTACGACCATTTGGCAGGATGAAAACAAGCAGACTCGCGAACTTTAATCCGCTGGCTAGTTTGGGAAAAATTTATGTCGATATTATTCGCGGCACGCCACTTTTGGTTCAGCTATTGATTATGTATTACGTCGTTTTTGGGTCGTATCAATTTATGCCGAAGATTTTTGTGGCGGCGGTGGCGTTCGGGATAAATAGCGGCGCGTACATTGCTGAGATTATTCGTGGCGGAATTCAGAGTATTGACAAGGGGCAAATGGAAGCTGCTAGGTCTTTGGGTCTGAGTAATTGGCAGGCGATGCGGCTAGTCATTTTGCCGCAAGCAATGAGAAATTCGTTGCCGGCGTTGATTAGTGAATTTATCGCGCTGTTAAAGGAAACTTCGGTTGTTGGTTGGATTGGTCTGAATGATATTATGCGAGGCGCGGACAATATTCGTTTTCAAACAGCGACAGCTTTTCAGTCGCTATTTGCCGCTGCAGCGATGTACTTAATTTTGACGGCGATTTTTACGCGAGTAATGGCGCGAGTAGAAAGGAAATTGAAGCATGACGATGATCAGCGTTAAAAACTTGAAAAAAACGTTCGGCACAAATCGAGTTCTTCGTGATATTGACGTGGAAATTGAAGAGGGCGAGATTGTTGTGGTGGTTGGTTCTAGCGGTTCTGGCAAGTCGACGTTCTTGCGCTGTCTGAACTTGCTGGAGGAGCCGACTTCGGGCGAGATTATTGTTGATGGAGTTAAAATTACCGATCCTCACGTGAACTTGAACGCTTTGCGTCAGAATATTGGTATGGTTTTTCAGCAATTTAATCTGTTTCCGAATTTGAGTGTGATTGAAAATGTTAAATTAGCTCCGAAAAAACTGCGTAAATTTTCAGATCAAAAAGCGACAAAATTGGCGCGAAGTTTATTGGACGATGTTGGGCTATTAGACAAAGCGGACGCTTCGCCGAATAGTTTGTCTGGCGGTCAAAAACAGCGAGTAGCAATTGCGCGGGCGTTAGCGATGGAGCCGAAAATTATGCTTTTTGACGAGCCGACTTCAGCGCTAGACCCAGAGATGATTGGCGAAGTTTTGGACGTGATTAGAAAAGTTGCCAAAAAGGGAATGACGATGGTGATCGTGACGCACGAGATGAAATTTGCCCGCGAAGTTGGGACGCGGATGATTTTTCTGGATAAGGGAGAAATAATCGAAAATGGCACGCCAGCCCAGGTAATGGATCACCCGAAAACTGAACGTGCCAAAAAATTCTTCGCTAAATAGTCTAAGCGGCCCAGCTATAATTCGCTTAGAACTGGAACTTCTGTCAATTTGTTAACTAGCTGGCCCAGATCAACCTCTGTCAGATAACTCGGTAAAATTCGCGTCGTTTTCGGATCGACAAAGCCGCATTCCGCCACTTCCTCGACACCGTGCGATGTTTGCTCCAGGTTGATGTGTTGGTAATCTTGCCAGTTGGTGATGAGGAAGAAAAATTCCAATTGTTCATTCGGGCCGTGCGCTGATTGTTCGTCGGATTCGGCGAATTGTTGTATAAATAACAGCTTACCAATTTCTGGTTTGACGCCAGTTTCTTCAATCATTTCTCGACGCAAGCCATCCAACAAGCCTTCGCCCATTTCCAAGCCGCCGCCCGGCGTACACCAAAAATCACGACCTTTGCCGGTGTTTGCGGTCAATTGTTGGCAGAAAATTTCGCCCTTATTGTTGATAATAATTCCGCGTACGTTTACTCTTCGTCGCATAAAACCTCCTTTGATTGCTAATAGCCAGAGGTTCAATTAAGCTGAACGTACGCCCAATAATTTCATGGTCGGGGTGACTGGACTTGAACCAGCGACCTCACCGTCCCGAACGGTGCGCGCTACCGAGCTGCGCCACACCCCGACGCTAAAAACAGTATAAAACTAACAGATATTTTTGTCCAATTGTAATTATTAAAATGAAATCAACTAGTCCTAAAATGATATAATATAAGGTGGACTTAGAGCGTAAAGGACTATAAATGAAACATATTTTACGAATTTTTAGAGGCTATTGGTTGCTGTTTATTATCTTGATTGGATTTACATATGGCGTTGTGATGGCGAATTTGTGGTTACCAGATAAAATGTCGGAAATTGTCAATAACGGCATTATTAAACAAGATATGTCGGCGATTTGGAATAATGGCTTGATGATGATTTTGGTGACGGCGGCTGGTGGGTTTTGTTCAATTGTCGTGGGTTTTTTGGCGGCGCGAATTGCTACGGGAATGGCGCAGAAATTGCGATTGAAATTATTTGACCGAATAGAAAGTTTTTCTTTGGCAGATTTTAACAAGTTTTCTACGGCGTCGCTGATTACGCGCTCAACGAATGACATCCAGCAGATTCAAACAACGTCGATAATGCTGCTAAGGCTGGCGTTAATGGCGCCGATTATGGCAATTGGCGGTCTGCAAAAAGCCATGAATAATGCGCCCGATCTAAGCTGGATTATCGCTTTGGCGGTGTTTATTTTGCTCGCGGTGATCGCTACATTATTTACGATTGCCGTACCTAGGTTTAAGAAATTGCAGACTCTGGTGGATAAACTTAATTTGGTGGCGCGGGAAAATTTGGTTGGGCTAAAAGTTATTCGTGCGTTCCATAACGAAAAGATTGAGCAGAAAAAATTCCAAGAAGCTAACGTGGAATTGAATAAGATGAACTTATTTGTGAACCGTTTGATGATGTTGCTTGATCCGATTATGACTTTAGTGATGAACTTTTCGAGTGTGGCAATTGTGTGGTTTGGTGCGCATTTGATAAGTAGTGGCAATTTGCAAATTGGTAATATGATGGCGTTTTTGGAATACGCGATGCAGGTGATAATCTCGTTCTTACTGCTGTCGATGGTGTTTATTATGGTGCCGCGAGCTGCCGTATCAGTGCGCCGAGTCGGAGAAGTTTTGGATACAATGCCGTCAATTACTGACCCGAAGTCGCCGAAAAAAATACCAAAAGATGCCAAGGGAAAAATTGAGTTTAAGGACGTTACGTTTACTTATCCTGACGCGGATTTGCCGGTGCTTTCGGATATTAATTTTGTAGCCGAACCTGGTCAGACAACGGCGTTTATTGGTAGTACTGGCTCGGGAAAATCGACGCTGATAAATTTGATTCCTCGTTTTTATGATGTTTCGGCGGGGCAGATTTTGCTTGATGGCGTGGATATTAGGAGTCTGAAATTGGAAGATTTGTCTGGTCAAATTGGTTACGTGCCACAAAAAGGTGTGTTGTTTAGCGGTACGGTTGCTAGCAATATCAAATACGGCAACGCTGAGGCTGATGATGAGTTGATCGAGAAGGCGGCTAAAATTGCCCAAGCGGAAGAATTTATTAGCGAGTTAAAAAATGGTTATAAAAGTGAAATCGCTCAGGGCGGTAGCAATGTTTCTGGAGGTCAGCGCCAGCGTTTGTCGATTGCGAGGGCTATTGCGGTTGAGCCGAATGTTTACATTTTTGACGATTCGTTTTCGGCGCTTGATTTTAAGACCGACGCGAAGTTGCGGGCTGTGCTTGCAAAGGAAACTAAGAATAAAACTGTGCTAATTGTCGGTCAGCGAATTAATACGATTATGAATGCTGATAAAATTATCGTACTTAACGAGGGAAAAATTGTTGGTCAGGGAACGCATCAGGAATTGATGAAAGATTGTGAAGTTTATCAAGAAATTGCCGCTTCGCAACTCTCGGAAGACGATTTGCAGAAAATGTCTATTGCTGCGAAAGGAGTGTTGTAATGTCTAGGCAAACCACGAAAAAACGTCAGCAAGTACGAATGGGCGGCCCGATGGGCGGAATGGGCACTGGCGAAAAGGCTAAAGATTTCAAGGGAACGGTCAAGAAGCTGATTAAATATTTGTCGGATTTTCGATGGCAAATGTTGATGGTGTTGGTTTTTGCGATTGGGAGCACAATTTTTGCGATTGCCAGCCCGAAGATTTTAGGCGGCGCGACGAATCAAATTGTTGATGATTACGCCAATATGAAAGCCTACGAGGCGATCACTAGCAAATTGCCAAAGGGGGTTTCTTTACCGGCGGGAACTACTGGCGCAGACGTTTTGAACCGATTGCCGAATAAGTCGGAGATTGAAAAACAGATTCCGTCCAGCCAGCTTGAGTCGATTAAAAAGCTAGATCTTAGTCGCCGTCCAGAATTTCATTTTGACGCTATTTGGCGAATAATTATTTTGTTAGTCGGACTGTATGTGTTGAGTGCAATTTTTCGCTATATTCAAACGTGGATAATGATCCAGGTGACGCAAACCGTAACTTTCAGAATGCGACAACAATTGTCCGAAAAAATAAATCGCTTGCCACTGAGTTATTTCGATAAGCAAACTTATGGCGAAGTTCTTAGTCGCATAACTAATGACGTCGATACGATTAGCCAAACACTAAATCAGAGTTTGTCGCAAATTGTAACTTCAACGGTTACGGTACTGGGAATTTTGGTGATGATGTTTTCGATTAGCTGGCAGATGTCGCTAGTTGCGCTACTGGTGCTTCCGCTGGCGGGTGGCGTGATTACGCTGATCGCAAAGAGCTCGCAAAAACAATTCTTGCGCCAGCAAACGCAGCTTGGTGAGCTTAATGGACATATTGAAGAAATGTATGGCGGACATCAAGTGATGCGGGTCTTTAATGGTCAGAAAAAATCGATTGCTAAGTTTTCTAAGATCAATAATCGGCTTCAGGAGAGTGCTTGGAAGGCTCAGTTCTTTTCTGGATTGATTCATCCGATTATAAATTTTATCAGCAATATTGGCTACGTTGCTATGACAATTTTGGGCGGTTGGCTGGCGATTAATGGTCGACTGAAAATCGGCGATATTCAGGCGTTTATTCAATACGTCGATCAATTCAATCAGCCGCTGGTTCAGGTTGCTAATATCACTAATATTTTGCAATCTACAGCTGCTGCCGCCGAGCGAGTGTTTGAGTTTTTGGACGAGCCAGAAGAAGCGGTTGAATCGAATAACTTGATAAAATTGTCTGACATAAAAGGCGAAGTTGAATTCGACAACGTCGTCTTTGGTTATAAGCCAGACCAGACTATCATCAAAGGTTTGTCGGCGCACATTAAGCCAGGTCAGCGTGTGGCGATTGTCGGTCCGACTGGTGCTGGCAAAACGACGCTAGTCAATTTGTTGATGCGATTTTATGAGATTAATAGCGGTTCGATTAAGATTGACGGCGTGGATATTCGTAAAATGAAACGTAGCGATGTGCGTCAAATGTTTGGCATGGTGCTGCAAGATACGTGGCTGTTTAATGGCACGATTCGTCAGAATTTGATGTATGGCAATCCAAAAGCTACCGAGGAAGAGATGATAAAAACCGCCAAAGAAGCGCACGTTGATCATTTTGTGCGGTCGCTGCCGGGTGGATATGATATGGTCTTGGGTGAGGAGGCTGCTAACATTTCCCAGGGAGAAAAGCAGCTGCTGACAATTGCCAGGGCGATGTTAGAGAAGGCGCCGATGCTGATTTTGGACGAAGCGACAAGCTCGGTTGATACGCGCACCGAAGTTCTTATCCAAAAAGCCATGGAGAAGTTGATGCAGGGAAAAACTAGTTTTGTTATCGCGCATCGTCTGAGTACCATTCGCGATGCCGATTTGATTTTGGTGGTTAAGGACGGGAATATTATCGAGCAGGGCAATCACGAAACTCTGCTGAAACAAAATGGATTTTACGCCGAGCTTTACAATAGTCAGTTTGCTGATTAGCTGTCTGTTACTTTTTACATAATGATATTTTTGTAGCCTTTGGTATGTGCAGTTCAAAATCAATATTAGTTTTCTGGACAATTTCATAATAAGGCGGAACTGATAGGTTTTTCGGAAGTTCAATTATTTTTCCGTCGTTAAATAATTGTCCTTGTCGATAGACATTGTGGATAAACGGCACATTTGGCTTTACTTTTCTTAAGCGATATAGCGCTGATTTATGTTGCGTTTCGTTATTTTTAATAACGTTAGGTTGCGTGTGCCATTGTCCCATAATACATAATGTTAGCAATGAGTCATCAATACTAAGGATATTCTCAGTCAATTGTTCTTCTCGTTCTTGCGGGCTTGGTGGTATGGTGATATTTTCATCTAAATTATCAAAAAATGTATCAATAAAAATAAGTTCTTTAAGTTGGTTTTGCTGTAGAAGAATTGCTATCGTCTTTATCATTTCAAGAGATAGAATGCTTGAATCAAAAAGGTCTTCATCAACTAAGGAAAAATCGCAAGATCCGGTCTTTACTGAATTGATGAAGTTGGATACAGCGGGGCTTGCCTCAATAGCTAATCGTTGTATGTCAAGTTTTTTAACCAAGGTATAGATAATATCGGCATTTTCTTTTATGCCGTGGATCTCGCCGTATACAATTATGTTTGATTTTCGCAAGGTGGATTGAAGCGAATTTAACCGTCTTATGTCTAGTTGTTTCGGTAAAAATGTTTTGATAATATCGTGATTATTCATAGGTGCTAATTGATAGTTTACTTCATAAAACTGTAAATATATAGGGCTGAGTCGTTAATAAATTTGTTGATATTTGGCGAAGTATTTATAATTAAGTCATGAATATTGCAGACCAACTCCTTGCTAAATACCCAATTATTTCTGACCAAGTCGATATAAAAGAGCTTGGCGCGCTTTTAAGGGAGTTGGAGAAGACTTTACGCCGTGGCACCACTGGAAACATCGTGGAGCTTGGCTGTTATGTTGGCACAACTAGTTTGTTTATTCGCCGACTATTGGACGCTTATAATTTTACGGGCGAATTTCACGTTTACGATTCGTTTGCGGGATTGCCAGAAAAAACCCAGAAGGATAATAGCGCCGCGGGTGATCAGTTTAAGGCTGGCGAGTTATTAGCGCCGCGTAAGACATTTGTCCAGAATTTTAAGAAAGCGGGGCTGAAGTCGCCGATTATTCATAAAGGCTGGTTTTCCGATTTTACTTCTGATGATGTGTCGGAAAATATTATGTTTGCGTTTTTTGATGGCGATTTTTATGAGTCAATTGTCGATTCTTTTCGGGTTTGTGAAAGTAAGTTTAACGAAGACGCGACAATTATTGTCGATGATTACGCAAATGAAGCTCTGCCGGGCGCCGCGAAAGCCACTGATGAATGGCTGAAGGTTAATCGACAATTCACGGTCAGGACTGAAGCTAGTCTAGCAATTATCTCCCCTTGCTCAAAAACATAAACGTGTTACAATTAAAACATCACTAATATAAACAGGGGAGGGTTGTGATGGACGAACCAATTCACATCACGTCTGAAATAGGAAAACTTAAGACCGTTCTATTGCATCGGCCAGGTGAAGAGCTGGAAAATTTGACGCCAGACTATCTGACCGATCTTTTATTTGACGATATTCCATATCTGAAAGTGGCGCAGGCTGAACACGATGCTTTTGCGGAAGTGTTGAGAAGTCGTGGGATCGAAGTTCTGTATCTGGATCAATTGGTCGCTGAGGCGATTAACACAGATCAATTGCGTGAACAATTTGTCGATGAAATGTTGGCTGCTTCTAAGCAGGATTCACGCCGTGTTACTCAAACATTGCGCCAATTCTTGTTGGACTTGCCAACTCACGCTATGATCCGCAAGATTATGGCTGGTGTTCGCAAGGATGAAATTACTTTGCCTCCAGATCAGCATCAGCAGCTTCATAATATGATCGAGAAAAATCGTTATCCGTTCTATCTCGATCCAATGCCAAACCTATACTTTACACGCGACCCAGCTGCCGCAATTGGTAACGGTTTGACAATCAACAAGATGCACTGGACGGCTCGTCGTCGTGAATCGCTATTTATGCGCTACATCATCGACCACCATCCACGTTTTGCTAATCGTGTGCCAGTTTGGTACAACCGCACAGAGAAATTCTCAATGGAAGGCGGCGACGAATTAATATTAAGCGATAAGGTTATGGCAATTGGTGTTTCAGAGCGAACAACCGCTGAGGCAATTGAAAAGATGGCAACCAAGCTGTTTGCTGGTTCAAAGTTTGAGAAGGTTATCGCTATGGAAATTCCAAAATCTCACGCCTTCATGCACCTAGACACCGTGTTTACGATGATTGATCGTGATAAGTTTACGATTCACCCAGAAATTCGCGACCACGGCGGCAGGATGAATTGTTTTATTTTGGAGAAGGTTGAAGGTCAGCCATTCCCACGAATTACACATGAAACAGATTTGGAGCACGTTCTGAGGGTTGCGCTGGGCTTGCCAAGTGTTACGTTGATTGAGTGTGGTGGTGGCGATCCGATTGCTGCTGCTCGCGAACAGTGGAATGACGGTTCAAATACTTTGGCGATTGCGCCGGGTGTTGTGGTGACTTATGATCGCAACTACGTAACTAACCAGAAATTGCGCGAAAACGGTATCGAAGTTATTGAAATTAGTGGCGCTGAGCTTGGACGCGGTCGTGGCGGTCCACGCTGTATGAGCATGCCGCTAGTACGAGAGGATGTATTCTAATGGCTCAGAGTTTGAAAGGACGATCGCTGCTGACTTTAGGCGATTATACCGCTGAAGAGATTCGCTTACTATTGGACACGGCTCGTGAATATCGTCGATTGAAATATGCAGGCATTCCGCACCGAATCCATGAAGGTAAAAATGTGGCTTTGTTGTTTGAAAAGACTTCAACGCGAACACGCTGCGCATTTACGGTGGCTGCTAACGATCTTGGAATTGCGCCGGAATACCTCGGTAAAGATGATATTCAATTGGGTAAGAAAGAGACAGTTGAAGATACTGCCAAGGTTTTGGGTCGAATGTTTGACGGAATTGAATTCCGCGGCTTTGATCACGCGACTGTTGAGGAATTGGCGCGTCACGCTGGCGTTCCAGTATGGAATGGATTGACCGATAAGTTTCATCCAACACAGATTTTGGCTGACTTCATGACAATTGAAGAGCATGTTGGAAAATTGAAGGGAACTAAGCTGGTATTTGTTGGCGATGGTCGCAACAATATGGCGAACTCGCTGATGATCGGTTCAGCTATTATGGGACTTGATTTTCGCATTTTGGCACCTCGTGAATTGCATCCAGATCAAGCTTTGGTCGACAAGGCAAATCATTTTGCAAGGTCAAGCCACGCACGCATTACCATCACTGACAACTTCGAAGAAGCTTTGCGCGGTGCTGATGTAATTTACACGGACGTTTGGGTTTCAATGGGCGAAGAAGACAAGTTTGCTGAGCGCATTAACCAATTGCGACATTTCCAAGTTAATCGCCAGATGATTAACCTGACAGGAAATCCTGAGGTCAAGTTTATGCACTGTTTGCCAGCATTCCATGACGCATTGACGATTACTGGAAAGAAAATTCAGGAAGATTTCGGTTTAGATTCAATGGAAGTGACGGATGAGGTGTTCCGCTCGCCACATTCGATAGTTTTTGATCAAGCGGAAAATCGTATGCATACAATCAAGGCTGTGATGGCTTTGACATTGTAGTTGTTGTCGTAATAAGGAGGTTAAGGAGGCTCCGAGGCAATGGTAGAAAAAATTAAAAAAGCAAAGCAGAAGCTTCGATCACCGTCGGCGTTTACTATTTTGTTTGTCGTGATCATCGTTATGGCGGCATTGACGTGGATTGTTCCTTCTGGACTATATAAGACGAACGAAGATGGCGATCGTATAGCTAATTCGTATCACGTAGTCGACAAAGAGCGAACCGTCACGGAAGAGAAAGACGGCAAAAAGGAAGAGGTCAAAAAACACGACCAGCAAGGTTTGTGGGACGTCTTCACCGCACCTATTAAAGGTATGTCAGACAAGCTTGATGTCATCGTCTTCGTGATGGTGCTTGGTGGATTCTTAGGCGTTACTATGAAAACTGGTGCACTTGATGCTTCTCTTGGTGCGCTGCTTCGAAAGATGAAGGGCAAGGAAAAGTGGCTCATCCCGATTCTGATGATTTTATTCGCTATCGGTGGTACAACTTACGGTATGCAAGAAGAAACTGTGGCGTTCTATGCGCTCGTCATACCGATGATGATAGCTGCTGGCTATAATGCTATGACTGGTGTGATGGTTATCGTGTTGGGTGCTGGTACCGGTGTGCTCGGCTCGACAATCAACCCATTCTCTACTGGTGTTGCGGCAAAAACCGCAGACGTGAAATTGGGTAGCGTTATTCCAATAATGTCTATCATCTTAGTACTGTGTTTGATTGCCGCGATTATCTTTACTATGCGTTACGCCGCAAAAGTTAAGGCGGGTAAGTATAAAGAAGATGTTCGCTATAAGCCAGCTACGGCTGCTCTCGACACGACAAACGTACCAAAATTCACTGGTCCACGAAAAGTTGTTATGTCTGTGTTTGCTATTACATTTGTGTTAATGATTCTTTCCTTGATTCCATGGGGAAGTTGGAATATCACATTCTTCGCTGATATGTTTGAATGGGCTGCAGGTTTGCCAGTCATTGGCGCGGTACTTGGTGTAGTCCACAGTGCGGCATTTGGTGATTGGTATTTCAATGAAATCACTGCACTATTCCTAATTTCAACAATTGTCATAACCGCAATTTACTACAAAGAATTTAAGAAAGAGGGTGTTTTCCCAGTTGATACATTTATCGACGGTGTGAAAGACATCTTGCCAGTTGCTTTGATTATTGCAGTAGCAACAGGTGTTTCCGTGGTGATGTCTAATGGCGAAATCCAGGACACAATCATCAGCTGGGGTGAGTCTCTCCTGAAAGATGCTGGTGGCGGTGTTGTCGGTGTGTTGGCATATTTATTCTACTTGCCAATGTCATTTATCGTTCCGTCATCGTCAGGTTTGGCGGCAGCAACTATGCCGGTTATCGCGCCAATTGCTGACTTGGTTGGCTCAAGCAAAGAAGTTATGGTTGCCGCATTTGCGACAGCGTCTGGCTTGATCAATATGATGGCTCCAACTATCGCGTCATTGATGGGTGGATTGGCTTTGGCTGGTGTTTCATATCGCGACTGGCTAAAACGCTCAGCTCCAATTATGGCGATATTTGCTATTATCAGCATTACAGTTATTGCAATTTTCGGAGCACTGTAGCCCATGGATAAGAAGCGTACTATTGTAGTAGCGCTCGGTGGTAACGCCCTGCAACGGCAGGGCGAAGCCGCGTCTGAGCAGCAGCAACGAGTAGCCGATGAAACGGTTCGACAACTTTTACCGTTAATCCAAGCTGGTCATAACGTAGCAATTGTTCATGGCAATGGTCCTCAGGTTGGCAACATTGTGTTGCACGAAGAGGCGATTAACACGCCAGATGTACCAAGTTTACCACTGGAAGATTCTGGCGCTATGAGTCAGGGATTGATTGGCTTTTGGTTGCAACAGGCTTTTCATGACGCCTTTATGGTTAATCAGATGAACAATCGCGCTGTTAGCGTTATAACTCAAACAATTGTTAGCTTAAGCGATCCAGCATTCCAAAATCCAACCAAGCCAATTGGTCCATTCTATTCAGAAGACGAGGCAAAAACCGTCGCTAGCGAACGCGGCTACACGGTAAAAGAAGACGCTGGTCGTGGCTGGCGGCGTGTTGTTCCATCGCCAAAACCTCAGACGATTGTTGAGGCTGATGTGATTAAGGCGTTGGTTCATGCTGGCGTGACGGTCGTTTCAACTGGTGGCGGCGGTATTCCTGTTTTACAAGACGAAACTGGTCAATTAAAAGGCGTCGCTGCGGTTATCGATAAGGACTTCGGTGCAGCAAAATTGGCGGATCTTTTGGATGCTGACACTTTGCTGATTTTGACTTCGGTTGATGCTGCTAAAATTAATTTTGGCAAACCAGATGAGCAATCTCTCGGGGAAGTTTCAATAGAAGAACTCCAAAAACACATTGACGATGGGCAATTTGCGGCAGGTTCGATGTTGCCAAAAACTCAGGCTGCCTTGTCGTTCCTGGACGGAAAGCCAGGGCGTACGGCGATTATTACTTCGCTGGATAAAACCGCTGAAGCCATTAGCGGCTCGGCAGGCACTATAGTTAAATCGTAATAAAAATCAAGAAGTTCCTGTGAATGGCGCAGGAGCTTCTTGTATTTATGTATGTTTTATTTTATAATATGAAATTATGTTGCAATATCTTCGTTCAACAAATAGTGATTCAGTAATTAGTCAGCAAGAAAATTTGCAGTCTGGTTCGTGGGTGCGCTGCGAAAGACCGAGCGACGAAGAGGTTTCGCAATTGTTGACGCTGGGCTTGGACGAAGATTTGATCAGTGACGCGCTTGATCCACACGAGGTGCCGCGTATTGAGTTTGACGATGAGTGGACTTATTTGATTGCGCGACTGCCAGACACTGACGACGATTTTAACGATTTTACCACGCCGATTTTATTCTGCATCAATAAAGATCATATCGTGACGTTGTCCAGAGATAGTTTGGGGCGATTGTGGCAGCCATTTATTGATAAAGTGCGAATTAGGACGGATCGACAAGTTGAGCTTTTGGTGGCGATGGTTGAGGCAATTTCAACGCAATATCAGCGGCGTGTGGCAACAATTAATCGCCAGATGCGAGCAGCTACGGACAGTATTCATACACTGAGAGTTAATGACATTGCCACTCTGGCGGAGTATGAGCGCAAATTGAATGATTATCTTGACGCGTTAATTCCGATGAACTGGGCAATCGAGAAGCTTCTTGCGACTCAAAAATTGCGACTTAAAGCCGATGACAAGGAAGATGTTGAAGATATTTCGATTGATTTGGAGCAGGTGATTGCACGTTGTAAAAGTTTGTTGAGGACGATTACTAATGTGCGCGATAGCTATAGGGCGGTGATGGATACGCGCCTTAATGAGACGATTCGTCTGCTAACCGTAATTACCGTAGCTTTGACTATCCCGACGATGATCGCTGGACTGTATGGTATGAACGTGCCGGTTCCAGGTGCCGATAATCCATTGATGTTTTGGGTGATTACCGCGATTAGTGTAGTGCTGGCATTTGTTGTGGGCTATTATTTCCTACGCCGCCGATAAAGTTTAATTGCAATTCGACAGATTGCTAATATTGCTTGTGTATATTATAATTCTCTTATGATGGTGGGCTATTTTGAACGCAGATCGTTGACTGAAAAGTTGGCGCAAGCTCAACGAATGCATAAAAACGGTTGGATTAATCTGACCGGGAGTCTTGATGCTACTCGAGTTTCAAAGGCTTTGTCTCTGTCTGCTAATATTGTCCGTGACGTACTGGATATCCACGAATTACCTCGAGCGGAGTTTTCCGATGGCGTTGAATATATTTTTACGCGCATACCGTTTGGTCAAACTGATTCTGGCAAAACGGCACCGTTTTTGATTGCAATTAGTGGCGGTCATTATATTACAATATCGCCTCATGTTAAATTTTCACCTCTGGAGGTTGGCGATTATTTATTTAGCACAACTGAGCGTCCAGCGGGAGTTTTTGCTGCGAATTTGGCGTATATTATTTCTCAATATGAACAGCGCGTGCATTTGTTAACGGAACAAATTAGCGATGCTCGTCGGCGACTAAGTCGTCATGAAGTTGAGAATTCGGATTTTATTAAATTTGTGGCAATTGAAGATACGCTCAATGAATATCGAAGCAGTTTGGAAGGGATGTCCCGCGTTATTACACAACTGCTGGAAAATCGCCGCCATTTATTTAAGACCAGAGATCTGGAAGCCTTGGAGGATGTTGACTTACATATCAGACAGGTTCTAGTGGCAATCAGTTCCAGCACTCACACAATTTCCAGCATTCAAAACGCTTATTCGACAGTTGCTAATAATACGCTGAACCAACGCATGAAGGCATTGACCGCTATAACAATTCTTCTGGCTATTCCAAATGTTTTTTACGGGATGTATGGAATGAATATCGCGTTACCATTTCAGGGCGAGCCTTGGGCGTACCCAGTTATCACCAGTTTTACAGTGTTGTTGATTCTACTTGTTATGTTTGTTGCTAAGCGACTCCGCTTATTCTAATATAGATATAATAAGCATTTTCAAAATGTTTTTGCTTGACGTGCCAATAAACGTTTGGTAACATTGTTAGCATGTCTCGCGCCGAAGCATTAAATTGCTGATATTAAGTGATAAAGGTCGAAGCGCGTGGGGCTGCACATAATAATAAGGAGTGCAAAACACATGCCAATAGCAATCAAATTTGTGCCATCAAGGCGCAAAAAGATCGCGGTGGATGTGGTGCCTGCCGAATGGCAAACATACATAGCACAATAATAATAAAGAGTGCAGTCGCTCCAATGATAGAATAGGGACGACTATAAACAAATCCCGCTCCAAGGCACCGGAGCGGGATTTTGGTTTGTGTAAAAATGCGTTAATCTTTTACTTCAACGCCAGCTTTTTTCAAGGCTTCCTTGACTGATGATTCAATTGAGCCAGAGCTGTCCATTTCAGTGTTTTTTCCATTTATGTAGAAAGTTGGTGTTGCGGCAACGCCGTGTTTGCGACCAAGAGCCATATCGAAGTCGATTTTATTTTTAACCTTGTTGCTGGCAATATCGGTTTTATATTGATCAATATTAAGCTTTAATTGTTCAGCATAAGATTTGAAAATGTTGTCGCGTTCTGTAGTGTTGGCATTTTTCCAAGCGTCCTGATTTGCGTATAGAAGCTCATTCATTTCCCAGAATTTACCCTGTAAACCAGCAGCTTCAGCCACGGCAGCGGCAGCGCGTGCGTTAGGGTGTGAGCTAGCAATTGGGAAATTGCGGAAAATTAATCGAACGTGATCTTTATATTTTTTAGCTAGCGCTTCGGCTTTTGGTGCAGCGGTGCCACAGCCAGGACATTGATAGTCAGCGTATTCGATAATTGTTACTTTGGCGTCTTTGCTACCAATTTCATGATCCGCGATATTGCCATTTCTTGATTCTGCGCTGATAGCTGTGTTCAGCTGATCGTTGTTGATGTCGCTAATGTTTAGACGATTTTGTGTCGAAATATAAACCATTCCACCAACAATTGCCACTACAATAATTGCGAAAATTATCCAGCTTTTCTTATTCATTTTACCTCCATTTACTCTAGTAAGTATAGCACGGAATGCTGTACAATAAAACTATGACGATTGTGCTAATTTTTGGATATTTGGTGACTCTGGCGGTTTTGTTGATAGTGCTGGGAGTTCAGCCGAAAACGTCTTCGCATAGTCAATTTGAGCTGCGGCGGAGAAGTGGACTAGGTGATGAAAAGGCTAAAATTCTTTTGCGACAAAGAGAATTTTTACGAGATATTATTTCACTGCAGCGCGCCGTGGCTTCTTTATGTTTGGTAATTTTAAGTGTTATTAGTGTTTATTTGTTCAATTGGGTGGCTGGGCTCATTTTGTCAATTATAATAGCCCTGGAAATCGGAGCTGTCGCGCGAATTGGCTTGTGGCAGAAATACTCACAGCAACTTTATGAAAAATACGAACCGCTAATTTTAACGACAATTGAGCGACATCAAGTAATTTTGTCGCTAATTCGTTCGGTATCGCCAGTTGTTGGTGATAGTCGGGTGATTGAATCGAAAGAAGAATTGCTGGAAATGGTGGCTCAATCCAGTGGAGCGATTTCATCTTCTGAGAAAAAGCTTATTGCTAACGGGCTGAAGTTCAATGATATGAAGGTCGAGGAAATTATGACGCCGCGAAGCATGATTGAATCGGTACCTATGGATGAACTCCTTGGGCCGCTAGTGCTTGATGATCTTCATAAAAAGGGGTATAGCAGATTTCCTGTCATTGACGGCGACATTGACCATGTTGTTGGTATGCTGAGAATTCAGGATTTGTTGACAATTGATCGCAAATCAAAATCTCATCGTGCGGAAACAACCATGGGTAAAGAGGTCTATTATATTCGCGAAAATCAAACTCTACAGCACGCCTTAGCTGCATTTTTGAAAACGCAGCATCACTTGTTTATTGTTGTAAATGAGTTTCGAGAAACAGTTGGTTTACTGAGTTTAGAAGACGTAATTGAAGCGCTATTGGGTCAGAAAATCATTGACGAATATGATGTTTATGGAGATCTCCGTAAAGCTGCCACGGCTAATCCGCAGAAAAATAATTTGCCCACAAAAACTCGTCGAGATGTTTAATTCTGGGAATTTGACCAGATTATGCTATAATAACAGATATGAAAAATAGAATTTTGGCGGCAGAAACTTCTAAAAAAGTTGGTGAGGATATTACAGTTGCGGGCTGGGTTCATTCCAGGCGTGATCATGGCGGATTGATTTTTATTGATTTGCGTGACCACACGGGTTTGGTTCAGTTGGTTATTAACCCTGATAAAAAAGATGCTTTTTCTTTGGCGGAAAGCTTGCGAGATGAGTTTGTGGTTCGTGCTTGTGGTGTGGTTGCGGAGCGTGGTGAAGGTCTGAAAAATCCGAATATTGCCAGTGGTGATGTGGAAATCGTTGTGGACAATTTGGAGATTTTGAACCGAGCTGAAACTTTGCCAATTCAGCCATTTGCCGAGGATAATCAAGCCGGCGAAGAACTAAGATTCAAATATCGTTATCTTGATTTGCGTCGTCCAAAAATGCAAAACATGCTTAAAAAGCGCGCCGAAATGTATCGTCGAATCCATGAATATATGGACAATCGAGATTTTATTGAGATTCAAACGCCAATTTTGGCTAATTCAAGTCCTGAGGGTGCGCGTGATTTTCTGATTCCGAGTCGTTTGCAGGAGGGGAAGTTTTACGCCTTGCCACAAGCTCCACAGCAGTTTAAGCAGCTGCTGATGGTTGGTGGCGTGCCGCGTTATTATCAGTTGGCGGCTTGTTTCCGCGACGAAGACCCGCGAGCAGATCGCCTATACGGCGAGTTTTATCAGCTTGATTTGGAGATGAGTTTTGCCGAAGATGGCGAAGAAGTTCGCGCTGAAGTTGAGCCTTTGATGAAGCAGTTGGCAACTGATTTTGCTGGTAAAAAATTGTTGGATTTGAGCGATTTGGCGATTGGTGATGGCAATTCAATTCCGCGAATTTCGTATCGCGACGCCATGGAAACTTA
>CAUQBM010000009.1:0-29520 GCA_963516705.1 uncultured Candidatus Saccharibacteria bacterium
AAAATGCCGGCGACTATTGGTACGATTGTGAGGTTGTATGATTCGGGGCTATAAAAAAGGATTTACACTTATCGAATTGATGCTCGCCATGAGTTTTATCTCTGTTCTTTTGTTGTCGATTGCTATGGTGGGTATTCAAGCGGGAAAAATGTATAGCAGAGGTATTGTGCTTCGTGATGTTAATCAAGCGGGGCGAGATATTTCAGATACGATTCGACGCGATTTTCTTCAGGCGAATGCTGAAAAGATTGACACTACTGGCTTGAGGGTGCCGAATAATAGCAATTGGTCGACTGGTCGACTTTGCCTTGGCTCTCATTCTTATGTGTGGAATAATCCAAAGTATTTGGACGATCCTAGCCTGTTGGGCGGAAATAGTCTGTTTAAGGTTAATGGTAATCCAGTGAATTTGGTGCGCGTAGTTGATGCGGATAGTGGATTATGTAAAAAAGATGCTTCTGGCAAATATCCAGAAACCGTCGATCTTGCGAAATCGTCCAATTTGCTCAGGAATATTAATAGCGGTGACGGTTCAATTGGTGTACACGAAGTTACGCTAGAAAAAATTACCTCAGATAGTTCAAGGGAGGCGCTATATAAGTTGACCTTTACGCTGGGAACGAGTAAGATGAGCGAGATAAGGAATTCTTCCTGTAAGGCTCCGACTGAAGATGATAGTAATTTTGAGTTCTGTGCTATAAATAAATTTGAGATGATTGTGAGGACAAATGGGTAAAAATACGCGACAATCGGGTGCTGTATCTCTTTTTGCGGTCATATTTGGCGCGATGTTGCTGACTATTGTTACTATTGGTTTTATCAAGTTGATGATTATGGATCAGCGGCAGTCCTCGAACAATGATCTGTCGCAGAGTGCTTATGACGCGGCTTTGGCTGGGGTTGAGGATGCTAAGCGCGTGGTTCGTGCCGCCCAGACTGGCAATATTCAAGCGGCAGGAGTGCTGAATGGTCCAATTAATTGTAATATGGTCGCGGCGTCTGGTGTTGTTGGGGGCAGTTCTTCTGGTGAAACTATTATTAAAACTGGTACAGATGCGGGTAAAAAATTTGATCAAGCGTATACTTGTGTAAAAATCACTATGAAATCCCAAGATTTTATATATAAGTCTATTGAGGAAAAATCTCAAATTGTGCCACTACGCGCAACTGGTTCATTCAACAGGATATCTATTGAATGGTATAGGCGCGATGATGAGAGCAATTTGAATGGCGCCAACGCCGCTAACACTGAAATATCCACCTCTGGGGATTTGCCGACGAAAAACAACTGGAACGCTAATTCGCCACAATTGATGCGCGTGCAGCTTATCAATCCAGGCTCTACCTTTAATTTAGCGGCTTTAGATTCAACTGGCGTCACTTCTTTCTTGCGGCCGAACGTTTTAAGATCAGACGTAGCAGGTCAGAATGGTACTGCTGTTTCTGGTAAGATTTCTGATCATCCACGCGCAACTGACGGGAATGAACATAATAATGGAACAAGTGTGGTTTCTTGCAGTAAGACGTTCAAGTTTTCTGGCGAATATTCGTGTAAAGCGGTGATTGATGTTGATGAGATTCCAGCTGGTAGCGAAACTGCGTTCTTAAGGTTATTGCCTATATATAAAGGTGGTAGTGTGAAGATTTCTCTTCAGAAAACCGACGGAACAATTGTCAATTTTGATGGAGTCCAGCCAATTGTCGATTCCACGGGGCGAGCAAGTGATTTATTTAGAAGAGTTGAAGCTCGATTGCAAATAGGAGATGATTTCGCATATCCTAATAATGCGGTTGAATTAAAGAATAGTCTATGCAAAGATTTCTCTGTATCTGGCGGCGGATCTGCTACCGCAGGTCGATGTAAGCCATAAGCTAAGCTTCTGTATCACTATGGAATCGGTCGTGAATGTCTTTCAGGTGCTGGTCGGTAACATGCGTATATACCTGTGTTGTTGATATATTGCTATGTCCCAGCATTGATTGAACTGAGCGCAAGTCTGCACCGTTCATAAGTAGGTCGGTGGCAAAGCTATGGCGCATAGTATGTGGACTTACGTGTTTTGTAATTCCAGCCAGTCTAGCATATTGACCAACCATTCTCTGAATACTACGCGCGCTTAACCTGCGGTAGTCTCCGGAGGTGTTGGGGGTTGCGTGGCGTTTGCTATAGCTTAAAAATAGAGCGGGTAGATTATCTGTTCTAGCTTCCAGGTATGCTGATATGTGTTCGGCAGCACTTTTTGAAATAAAAACAGGGCGATCCTTTTGTCCTTTTCCTCGCACCATAAATTCGCGCCTCTTTAGGTTTATATGATCTCGGTTTAAATTGACCAATTCTGAAACACGCAGTCCGCTGGAAAATAGCAACTCAACAATTGCTCGATCTCTCAGTCCAGATTCTGTATCGGTTGGTATTTGATCGATCATACGTAAAATCTCGTCATATTGTAAAAAAGTCACTTGTTTACGGACTGCTTTGGGTAATATAATTCTGTCGGCCGCTAGACTTTTGATATTACGACGAGAAAGGTAGGTTAGCAGACCTCGCAGTGCAATAAGATGATAACTTTGGGTAATTAAAGACAGCTCTTCGCCAGTGTTGTCATTTTTATAACGGTTTAACCAGAGGCGATACTGACGTATTAGCTCTGATGTAATTTTATCAACATTTATATCGCCGGCAAAATCGATAAATCTCTCCAGGTACAGTTGATAATTTATGATGGTTTTTTGACTACGCCCACCTTCAACCTCTAGGTGCTCTAAGAAATCAGTTAAAGCTTCTGACATAAACATAATATTTATTCTATCGCTAATGAATATGTTTATCAAATTATTTATTTCTGTTACTATATTAGAAAATAATAAGCAGAGGAGTATCTATGGCAGAAAGCGAAAAAAACTACTGTGGCGTTGAAAGGACATTGATTGTCTTTAAGCCTGACGCAGTTCAACGAGGGATAGTTGGGGAAATTTTACAACGTTTTGAGCGAGTTGGCTTGAAAATAGTTGGTGTAAAAATGACATCACCGTCTAGAGATCATTACTATGCTCATTACGAAGACATTGGTAAATTGGCTACTCGTCGAGGTGAGGGAACTTTGAATATAACATTAGATATGATGATGGATGGTCCGGTCATAGCAATGGTGCTAGAGGGTGTTGAAGCTGTTGCTGTTGTTAGGAAGATTGTTGGTCCAACAGAGCCTAAGTCAGCTGACATGGGAACAATTCGCGGTGATTACTCACACATTAGTTTTGGCTATGCAGATGAGTGCCAAAAGGGAGTTCCAAATTTGATTCACGCATCTGGCGATTCAGATGAGGCTGTTCGTGAGATCGAGCATTGGTTCAAGCCGGAAGAATTGGTAAATTATCACACATTAAGTGAAAAGTTTACTCGCTAAGCTAGTCTTTCCTGAGAGCTACCGTGGTATAATAGTTGTATGCCTCGGTAGCTCAACTGGATAGAGCAGATCCGTCCTAAGGATAAGGTTGTAGGTTCGACTCCTGCCCGGGGTACCAGATATATGACAGAACAAATTAAAGATAAGCAATTTGATGGGCAGCGTGACGGAGAGCAACTGTTATTTGTGTTTCGTCGTCACATAATCGCTATGAGAAAAGGATTTTATCTGCTTCTCGAATCAATGACGCTTGGTTCATTGCCTTTTTTAATTTGGCAAGATAATTTGAATCTTTTATGGGTATTTGTTGGTGGATTTATTTTTGGTTTGATGCTCTTTTTCTATCATTTTCTGATGTGGTTTTATACTTACTATATTGTTACCGATCAGAGGATTCGTCAGATTACTCAGCATGGATTTTTTGGTAAAGATGTCATTGAGCTGAAATTGTCAAAAATTCAGAATATTAGTTATAGTATCCCGGGGTTTAGCGGAGAAATGTTTAAGTTTGGTACAATAGTTATTCAAACTTTTGTTGGAGATCTTGTTATAAAAAATGTAGAACATCCAGATAAGATCTATAATAAACTACAGGACGCAGTGGAAATTTCGACAAAAAAGGAGGATATCAATGAAGAATCTATTGAACCGTAAAGATAAAAAACAACCAAAGGAGCTACCTAAGAGGATTACAAACGATACAGTAGCTCAGCATCGCGAGAAGGTCTTGGCGGCTGGTCGTAAGCATAAATATCCCATCCAATACACTAAACGTCGATTGGTATGGATAACGATGCTTGTTAGTGTCGTTATTCTGATCGTTTTCATTGCTCTTGGTTGGGCGCAGTTGTATGTCTGGAAAGATACAAGTGATATCGCATATAGGATAACTAAGATTTTACCTCTTCCAGTGGCTAATATTGATGGAGAGAATGCTGAGTATAGCGATTATCTTTTGTACCATCGTAGCTCATTGGCGGTATTGCAGTCTCAGGGGCAAGCAGATCAAAAGGACAAAGTTAAGTTCTATCAAAACCAGTCCATAGATAAGGCATTAGAGGTGGCATATGCCAAAAAACTTGCGAGAGAAAATAATATTACGGTAGATGATAAAAAGGTTCAAGATCTTATCAAAAAACAGCAGGAATCTAGCAAGCTATCACAGTCCGCTTATGAGTCTGTAGTGAAAGACAATCTTCATTGGTCAATGGATGAGCTAAAAACTGCTATGAAATATACTTTGTTAAAGCAGGAAGTGTCTTTTAAGATTGATAAGACAGCTAATAACCTAGTGTCTGACACTAAGAAGAGGTTGCAAGAGGGTAAATCATTAAAGGATATTTCTACGGAAATGGGTGACAAAGTGCAGCCTGTATTTGATCTATCTGTCTCTACGGATAATTCTGACGGAGGTCTAACGAAAGCGGCCATGTCGTTAACAAGGGGTAAAATTTCAGGTCCTATAAAGACTCTTTCAGGTGACGGATATTATTTTGTGACGCTTAATAATATTGAAGGCAATACCGTAAATTACTCTTATGTAAAAGTTCCATTGACTGAATTTAATAGCCAGTTTAACTACTTAAAAAATAACAATAAAGTAAAATATTTCATTTCTATCGATAAATAGGCTATCTAGTTTGAAAAAACTCCTATTTTTGCTATAATTTACTAAGGAGTTTGCCGTTGTAGCTCAGCTGGTAGAGCAGCTCATTCGTAACGAGCAGGTCGCTGGTTCAAGCCCAGTCAACGGCTCCATTTTATGAAAGACACTATAAAGAAATCGATAAAAATTGTTTTTAGCGACAGGGCTGTGGCAACTCTTTTGATCGTTAACGTTGTTGTGGCTATTGTTATATCTATATTTTTAGGATCATCAATAAAACATAGCGAAGCTCAGGTTATTACGCGCTACACTACGTATGGTGATGCGAATTTTTATAGGAGTCATTGGTCTAGTCTATTTAGTTATTTTGCTTTGGCGTTTATGATAGTTTTTGGTCACTCTGCGCTAAGTGTCAAGTTAATTTCACTAGAGAAACGAAGCTTGGCTATATTTATTTTATGGTTGACGTTGGGTATTTTAGCTATTTTAGCTATTTTAGCCTATTCTATAATTAAAATTGCATCGATAGGATAATACATGGACATTGAAATCCCACTTGGTAAACGAACAAAAAAATATCGTTTTCTTGAGATGCTTCCTGGGATATTGAGCTACGGGGCTATTATTCTTTTGATTGTTTTGTCTATTTTAAGTCCTGTTCTGGCGTCAATTTATTTACTGTCTATAATCCTAGCTGCGTTTGTGAAAGCCATAGCAATCAGCTACAGGGTGATTACTGGCTATGGCAATATGGAAAAAGCGTCAAAAGTCGACTGGAATAGGCGATTGTCCGACTTGGAAGATCCGAAAGAGGCATACTCTAGGCTGAGAGATAGTCAATCTAAGGAGTTGTTATATCAACAACACGTAGATAACCTAAGATTCATGTCTGCTGCGGAAGATGGGTACTATCCTAAGCCAAGTAATATTTACAACGCTCTTATTATGCCTGCATACAACGAGAGTATAGAAGTGATTGAGCCTGCTCTTAAATCAGTTTTAGATACAACATATGATAAGAAGCGTCTGATTATAGTTTTTGCGTACGAAGAACGTGGTGGCGTTGATATTGATACAACAGCTAAAATACTGAAAAAGAAATACGGTAAGTACTTTCATTCTTTCCACATTGTAAAACATCCAAAAGATCTACCAAATGAGGTAGTTGGTAAGGGTGGAAACATCACGTATGCAGGCAAGTGGTTGGAGCAATATTTACAACAGGAAGAAATAGCTTTTTCTGATGTTATTGTTACAACAATGGATTGTGATAATAAGCCACATAAGTATTACTTTGATTATGTGACATATGAGTATATTACTCATGAAGACAGAAAACATTTATCGTTTCAGCCTATATGTTTGTTTACTAATAATATATGGGATGTTCCTGCGCCAATGCGAGTAGTGGCAACGGGGAATTCATTTTGGAATATTATAAGCTCTATGCGCCCATATTCTTTGCGTAACTTTGCGTCACATTCGCAACCAATGAATGCTCTCGTTGAGATGAACTTTTGGAGTACGCGAACAATTGTTGAAGATGGGCATCAGTACTGGAGAAGCTATTTCTATTTTGATGGTAATTATGAGGTTGTGCCGATTTTTGTACCAATTTATCAGGATGCGGTATTGTCTAATGGATATAAAAAGACGCTGAAGGCGCAATTTGTTCAGTTGCGTCGTTGGAGCTACGGGGCTTCAGATGTGGCATACGTTGGTAATAACGTATTCAATAAAAATAGAACAGTAAAATTTTGGCCTAGTCTAGCCAGGTTCATAAGGTTGTTAGATGGACATGTAACACAGGCCTGTATTGCCCTAATTGTTGCTTTTGGCGGGTGGGCGCCGCTTGTGCTGAATGGTGAGGCTGCTCGTAGTGTTGCCGCACATCAACTGCCGGATACGGTTAGCTTAATACAACAGATAGCTATGGTGGGTATTCTGGTTTCAATTTTCGTATCATTTAAACTTCTGCCTCCGCGCCCAGAAAGATATAAAAAGAGTAGGAATATATTAATGGTCCTGCAATGGGCTCTGATGCCTGTAATTGCTATAGTATACAGTTCAATGGCCTCGTATAATGCCCAAACACATCTTTTGCTTGGTAAATATCTTGATAAGTTTGATGTGACAGAGAAGACTACTGTAGAGATGAACGATCAGAGCCGTGCTCAGAATAAGAAAAAGAAGGGCGACCACGACGCCTCTTCCTCTGAGAGATAATAAGATTATGTTGTGCTGCGTATTGCAGTGCGGCTATTTGGTCGAAATTCTGTAATGTTGAGTGGGTTATTTCGGCGATGTGTTGAGATGATATCGCGGATTTGTTTTGTAGGTGTATTAATTTATCTTGTATAGTATTGGCCAAGTCGTAGCTATATGAACCTGCCAATTTTTCGTTATGATTAAAACTTCGCGCAATACTAAGCATTAGTTTTCCTATAGAAAAATTATCTTCCTTGCCATCTTGTGATGTGACAACGAGGGAAATCGCGGGCTTTTCGTAGGTTGTAAAAGAGTACCCGCATTGGTTGCATGTATGTCTACGCCAGGTTGTTGGGTATTTTTTATTTTGACGAGAATTTGTTACGTGGGTTTTTCCGTGAAAACATTTTATGCATATCATATCAATATATTGACATACAACTATAAAAAAATCCAGTGGAAAAGTGCTGTGTAAAATAAAAATCGCCTCGTTTTAGAGGCGATTACTTTATAAATCTGGTAACTTAATTAAGTATAGATCTTTCTTCGTTGATCTTCTTGTTATATTCGTAGTGAATTTTGGTTTTGCTCAATAAAGAACAGTGTTGCGGCTTTTTTGTGTCTAAACTAGGTGAGTCATGTTTACTCATATTTTAAATTCTAACATACTTATCAAATAAAGTCAAGGTTTATATGGCAAACGTGTATGTTTGGTCATTTTTTGTTGTATTAACTAATTCTATTAATAAAAAGCCCCGTCTACCATCGACGAGGCTCATATGTCGTATCTGGTGGGCAATAGAGGATTCGAACCTCTCACCTCTTCAACGTCAATGAAGCGCTCTAGCCAAATGAGCTAATCGCCCAGATATAATAATATTATCATAACAGATGTCTACTATCAAGGAGCGTGGTATAATATTGGTATGAGTGAAGAAGAACTAAAATCTATGAGACACAGCCTAGCGCACATTATGGCACAGGCTATTCAGCATTTATGGCCTCAGGCGAAGTTTGGCGTGGGACCGGCTATCGACAATGGTTTTTACTATGATATTTATCTTGACAATGGGACAATTTCTGAAGCTGATCTTCCGAAGATAGAAGAGGAGATGCGAAAGATCGTAGCGGCTGATTATCCATTTGAGAGGCGCGATGTGTCGGTAGAAGAGGCTATTGATTGGGCTATAAGTGGGGATCAGTCATTTAAGGTGGAACTACTGAACGACCTTAAACGATCTGGTACTACAGTTGCTAGTGAATTAGCTGGAGAAAAAATGGGATCTATGTCTGATGGCGATAGTAAAGTCGAGACTGTTTCTTTGTATTCTCAGGGTGATTACACTGATTTGTGTAGGGGTGGACATGTGGATAGTACTGGAAAAGTTGGCGCATTTAAGCTTACTAAGACGGCTGGAGCATATTGGCGAGGCGATGAGAATAATCCACAAATGCAGCGAATATATGGTGTAGCGTTCGCTACGCAGGAAGAACTGGATGAATATCTTAATAGGTTGGAAATTGCAAAACAACGAGATCATCGCAAGTTAGGCAAGGAACTTGATCTATATACGACCTCTCCTCTGGTAGGGATTGGTTTACCTTTGTTTACCCCTCGAGGTACGATTTTACGAGATATAGTGGCTCAATATTCGAACCAGCTGAGACAGAAGTTTGGCTTTGAAAAGGTCTGGACTCCTCATATTACGAAAAAAGATCTATATGAAACATCGGGTCATTGGGCTAAGTTCGGAGAAGAGTTATTTTTGGTTAAAAGCCAAGAAACTAGTGACGAGATGGCTCTTAAACCTATGAACTGTCCACATCATACGCAAATTTTTGCCTCACGACCGCGAAGTTATCGTGATATGCCGGTAAGGTACTTGGAGACGACAACAGATTATCGTGACGAAAAAACTGGCGAGCTGGGCGGGTTAAATCGTGTGCGCTCATTAACTCAGGATGATAGCCATATATTTTGTCGTACTGATCAGATTGAGGATGAGATTAATAATTTATTATTCGCTGCTCGTGAGCTGTATGGATCAATCAATATGAAGCTTAGGGTTAGACTAAGCTATCGTGACAAGTCCGATTCGTATTTAGGTGACCTTAGTCTATGGGATTCCGCACAGAACCAGTTAAAATCTGCTGTTGAGAAAGTAGGCTTGGATTATTTTGAACAAGAGGGTGAGGCGGCATTTTATGGTCCAAAGATCGATTTTATGGCAACGGATGCAATCGGCCGTGAACATCAAGTTGCAACCGTGCAGCTAGATTTCGTGCAACCACAAAGGTTCGGTTTGGAATATGCGGATGCTGATGGTAATTTTACAACACCAGTTATGATTCACTGTGCCTTATTGGGTTCAATTGAGCGATTCTTAAGTGTGTTTATAGAGCATACTGGCGGATGGTTTCCGTTTTGGGCGGCTCCAGAACAGGTTCGTGTTTTGACGATTAACGACACAGTGCTAGAGTATGTTGATAAAATAACAACCATATTATCAGACATTACCCTCATGAAGCCAGTTAGATATAACGATGTGAGATTTACAATAGATTCTAGAAATGAATCATTAGGTAAGAAGATTAGGGAAGCTACCTCTATGAAGATACCCGTTCAACTTATCGTAGGACCAAAGGACGTGAAAGCTAACGAGGTTAGTGTTCGCACGCAATCTGGCGAAGAAAAAATATCGTTGGAGCAGCTTGCTGAGTATATAAAATCTTTGTAGGGTTGAGCTAATTGGATAGGTTTATAAAATTAGATAACGGCGTTGATGAAGGTCTCCTACCACTAATTGTAATTATTGGTCCTACTTCTAGTGGCAAAACATCATTAGCCATACAATTAGCAAAGAAGTATAGAGGAGAGATAGTTTGCGCCGACAGTAGGACTGTCTATCGTGGTATGAATATCGGGACAGCTAAGCCTTCTTTGGGTGAACAGCAAGGAGTGTCTCATTGGGGTCTTGACTTAGTAGATCCAGGAGATTCTTTCAGTGTATCGCAATTTAAGGACTACGCCCGTCAAAAGATTAAAGAAATCCGAAGTCGAGGAAATATTCCATTTCTTGTTGGTGGAACAGGGTTGTATATTGATTCTGTTATATTTGATTTTCAGTTTGGAGCTAAATACAGCAAAGAAAAGAGAGCTAACTTACAAGAAATGACGATATCTGAACTTCAACAATATTGCGTCAATCACGATGTGTCCTTGCCGGAGAATAGTAAAAATAAAAGATATCTAATTAGGGCTATTGAGCGAGCCGGTAAAAAGTCATCTGGATTGGAAGTGCCGTTGAGTAATACTATCGTTGTCGGAATTACTACAGGTAAACAGCTATTAAGGCAGAGAATTACAGATAGAGCAAAAAAAATGTTCAAAGATGGTGTTGTAGAAGAAACAATAGAATTAGCCAATAATTCCGGGTGGTGCAATGAGGCTATGACGGGTAATGTTTATCCTATTATTAAGAAATTAATCGAGAAAGAAATAGATGAAGATCAGGCTATTCGGGAGTTTATCGTTAGTGATGTAAACTTAGTGAAACGTCAGTTGACGTGGTTTAGACGAAACCCATTTATTGAATGGGGAGATGTTCACTCGTGTGAACAATATTTATCTCGAGTATTAGATGGTAAGTAAAAAATATGTTACAATTATAGTACAATGATTGATTCATTATTTGGTTCAAAAACTAGGGTAAAATTATTACATCTTTTTCTGAATAATCCAGAAAAATCATTTTATGTGAGGGAAATTACTAGGATGATCGATGAGCAGATAAACTCCGTCCGTCGAGAGCTAGCTAATATGGTGTCTGTAGGTATAGTACAGCAGGATGCTATTGATAATAAACTGTACTATAGCGTAAATGAGGATTATCCGTATATCAAGCCGCTTGCGGCTATATTCTCAGATAAAAATACAGAAGGCGGCATGGGTGCTGCGAGTGGCGTTTCCTGGAAAGATTCTTTAGGAAGAATGAGAGGTTTAAGGTTGGCTATTATTTCGGGAAAATTAGTGGTCGGATCAAGCTCTTCTGTTGACCTGCTATTAGTTGGTGATGATATGTCTGCCGTAACTATAAAAAATCTTGTTAAAAAAATCGAAAAAGATAGAAAAATAGAGATAAATTATGCCGTAATGTCTTATGATGATTTCTATTATAGGATGAGTGTCAAAGATAGGTTTATAATGGATATTATAAGAAATAAGCACTCCGTATTAGTAGATACGGAAACTATAATGAGAAAGGAGTAGGTATGTTTGAAATAGAGTATAAAGGAGCAAATGCTGTTATTATTACTACAAAGAAACTTCGTGTGGTATTTGATCCGAATTTAGAGATTGTCGGAGGAAAAAATGTTTCTGTGAATAATGACGTAGAAGTGGCTACAGAGGATCGGTTTGCTGTTGTGGATTCTACACCAAGACTACTATTTTCGGGCCCAGGTGAATATGAAGTCGGAGACATCTCATTGCTAGGAATTCCAGCACGCCGACATATCGACGCTGCAGATGATGTTAAAAAATCTACAATATATAAAATTACGATTGGTGAAGCTAAGGGGGTGGTTGTTGGTAATATTGAGAATAAACTAACTGATGATCAGCTTGAAGATATAGGTGTTGTTGATTTTGCAATATTACCTGTCGGTGGAAATGGATATACATTAGACGCAATGGGAGCAACTTCAATAATTCGTCAATTGGATCCTAAGGTGGTGATTCCGGTACATTACAATGACGCTACTTTGCATTATGAAGTTCCACAGGATGGTGTGGATGAGTTTATAAAAAATTTAGGAGCTCCAGTTGTTGAGGCTGGTTCAAAGTGGAAGCTAAAGAAAATAACGGATCTGCCAGATAATTTAACAGTTGTTCAGATATCGAAAAGCTAGAGTCTTCTTGTTGAATTAAAAATAACTCCGACAATACAATCGGAGTTATTTTATTAAAATTTGATTTAGCGATTACTTATTAGTAGTTGCGCTCAAAATACCTTTTTTCTTCAGGGTGCGAATAGCTTTCGTGCTTAAAGTCATGGTAATTTTTTGACCGTCAACAACAAAAGTCTTCTTCTGAAGGTTTGGTTTGAAAACACGCTTAGTGCGGCGCAGGGAGAAGCTGACGTTGTTGCCATATTGCTTGCCTTTGCCTGTTAAATCACATCGTGATGCCATTTCCACTCTCTTTACTTTATTATTAATAACAATCCTTATTATTGTAGCGACATTTGTGTAATTAGTCAAGATTACGTATTGATGCTATAATAACGCTTATGATTTTAGAAATAATAATAGTTTTGACTGTCATATTGCTGTCTATGACTATTCATGAGGCTATGCATGCTTTTATGGGGTATGCACTGGGCGATAATACTGCAAAAGAAGAGGGGAGATTGACACTTAATCCCATAAGACATATCGATCCTGTGATGACTATTTTGCTTCCTTTGATTATGGTGATACTGCATGCTCCAGTTTTTGGAGGAGCTAAACCTGTTCCATTTAATCCAAATAGAGTCCGTTTTGGCGATTGGGGGGCGGCTCTTGTTGCTCTTTCTGGCCCAATTACTAATTTAGTAATCGCCTTTATTGCGTTTGGCGTCGGAGTGTTTAGTGGCGTTATTAATAATGCTGGGGCAGTACAGCCTGCGATATTTGGACTGATTATTTCTACTGCTGTATCGGTGAATCTGGGTTTTTTTGTTTTTAATATGCTACCAATTCCGCCTCTGGACGGATCTAGAATATTATACGCCGTAGCGCCAGACGGTGTCAGGGGTGTTATGCAAAAAATTGAACAAAATGGTATTCTTTTAGTGATGATTGTAGTTGTATTGTTTTCTGACGTAATCGGGCAGGTTATGTTGGGCTGTATTCGGGCGATTTTGCGTGTATTTATGAACATATTTGGTGTATAATGGGAGCATACCCTGGATTTATCCGTGGGCGCGTATGATTTTCCTAACATCATACAACAGGGAGCTTTAATGATTTATTGTCGTGGCAATAAGTTGCGAGCACCCACCTTGCATTTATGCGGGGAATATCTAGCGCCCACAGACAAGTCTAGGGTTTAGTGCTATAATATATCATGTAGTCTGTTAGGCAATCGCTTAAGTTATACTTAAGAGGAAAGTCCGGGCAGCGAAGGATACGACAGTCGTTAACGGCGACCGGAGGCAACTCTAGGGAAAGTGCCACAGAAACGAAACTACCTTCGTATTTTATATACGGGGGAAAAGGTGAAACGAGTGGGGTAAGAGCCCACAGTCGTCTATGGCGACATAGACGAGAGGTAAACCCTGTCGGCTGCAAGGAGATTTGCAAATAGGATTATCCGTCCGCAGATCGATAACCGCTTGATTTGTTTGGCAACAAGCAAACTAGATAGATGATTGCCCTAGACAGAACCCGGCTTATAGGCAGACTATGAATAAAACACCCTGCATAATGTCAGGGTGTTTTATATTGGTAGATTTGTCCTATTATAGGCTTGCTTTTACTATTTCAGCGAAAGCTTTTGGCTCGTTAACTGCCAATTCTGCTAATATTTTTCTATCAATCTCAATGTTTTTAGATTTCATAGAAGCTATAAGCTTGCCGTAAGTTGTGCCTTCTTGTCGAGCGGCTGCATTGATTCGGGTAATCCATAGACCGCGTAGATCGCGCTTCTTGTTTCGGCGATCGCGGTAGGCGTACTGCAGAGCTCTAATAACACCTTGTTTTGCAAGACGAAAACTTCTGGTACGATTATGCTGCATTCCCTCAGCTGCTTTTAAGATTTTCTTGTGCTTAGCGCGTGCGGCAACTCCTCGTTTTACTCGCATAACTATACTCCCATTGCTCGACGGGCGTTCTTAGCCATCGAACCAGTTACTGTTGCTGTTGTGTTGATTGCGCGCTTACGACTTTTTGACTTTTTAGCCAACAAGTGGCCGCCAAATGCGCGCTGGCGGGTCAATTTTCCGGTGCTGGTCAGCTTGATACGCTTCGCAGTGCCTTTGTGGGTCTTTAGCTTTGGCATTATTTACTCCTTATTACTACGCTCAGATTGCGACCAGCCATCTGAGGTTTTTGCTCTAATATTGCGTCCTCACTAAGGTGTTCCATTATTTTGTCGATCAATTCGTAGCCAATCTCTTTATGGGCCATTTCGCGACCTTTGTAGACCACTTGTATACGAACTTTATGTCCGCCCTCCAAAAACTTACGGATCTTCTTCAGCTTAACCTCTAGGTCTCCAGCTCCTATCTTTAGACCAAAGCGCATCTGCTTTAGGTCTCCAGATTTGGCTTGGCGCCGATTCTTCTGTTGATCCTTCATTTTTTGGTACTGGTACTTACCCCAGTCAATGATTTTAGCAACTGGCGGATTGGCTCCCGGTGATATTTCAACTAGGTCAAGATTCATGTCGTTGGCCTTATTTAAAGCCTCTTTAAGTGACATGATTCCTAGCTGCTCGCCATCAGGACCAATTATCCGCAGTTCTCTTGCACGGATTGCTCCGTTGATACGGATTGATTTATTAATCTCTGGCTCTCCTTTTTGAAGCAATTTTAGATTAACTCAGTTGCTATTGTAACAGAGATGTTTGTTATTTTCAAGGATAATAATTAACCTATGTTAATCTGTCTGTATTGTAGGCTTTCTGCTATATGTGGAATTTCTATGGATGTGGATCCTTCTAAATCTGCGATAGTGCGAGAAACTTTTATGACCTTAAAGTAACTGCGAGTGCTTAAATCTAGTTTTCTGGCTGCGTTCGTCAAGAAGGTTTTTGCAGATTCTGAGATTGATGTAATTTTATCAACGTTACTACTTGGAATGTCATTGTTGTATTTATAGCTACACTGGTATCGGTCTCTCTGAATAGAGTAGGCTTTATGTATCTCAGATAAAAATGTCTCTTGTTGTGATTTTGTCGACATTTTATTATTTAATAATTTTTCATGGGGAACTCGTGAAACCGATACTGTTAGATCTATTCGATCAAGTAGTGGTCCTGATAATCTTTTTTGATAATTGATAATTTGATTTTGTGAACATATGCAAGTTTTTTCTGGGTCTCCAAGAAATCCACAAGGACAAGGATTCATTGTGGCTACTAATAAGAAATTGGCAGGGAAGTTGAACTTACCATTTGCACGACTGACAGTAATCTCATGATCCTCTAGGGGTTGACGAAGTGATTCAAGCACAGCGCGTGGATATTCGAGTAACTCATCAAGAAATAGGATGCCTCTATGGGCTAAACTGATTTCTCCTGGCTGTACTTTTGATCCTCCGCCAATAATAGAGGCTCTACTTGCGGTGTGGTGCGGCGACCTGAATGGTCTATCTACTACGGGATTGTTTATTATAGTGTGTTCTCCAAGACTGTGAAGTTTTGTCACTTCTACTATCTCATCCTCTGATAGGGCTGGTAGTAGATTCTTCAAAGATTTTGCTAACATAGTTTTTCCTGATCCCGGAGGGCCGGACAATAAAATATTATGCCTTCCGGCAACAGCTATTTGAATAGCTCTCTTTGCTTGCTCCTGTCCGTAGATGTCATCGATGGTTGGAGCGCTTTTATGATTGAGAGATGTATTTTTTATTGATGATCTGTCTATTGGCTTAATAATCTTTTCTTTTTTGAGATGTAAGAAGAGTGATTTTAGGTTTTCTACTGGAAATACATCAATTCCAGTCACTAGCGCCGCTTGTTTGGCGTTTTGGGCTGGCACGTATACTGATTTAATTTTTTGGTTTTTAGCCACTTCGGCTGTAATAATTGCTGATCGTATTGGACGTAAGCTGCCGTCTAGCGCTAGTTCTCCCGCAAAAACCGCATTACTCACGTCGCTTTGGTTGAGCGCACCGCTGATGCATAAAATAGATAAGGCGATAGATAGATCAAAATGAGATCCGTCTTTAGGTAACTCTGCCGGTGCTAAGTTGATGATTATTTTTCCTTTCGGAAAATCTAGGGAAGAGTTTTTTATTGCGCTACGTACTCGATCTCTGGACTCATCGATGGCCTTATTGCCCATTCCGACAATTTGTAGGCTAGGAAGTCCTTTTGACATATCTCCCTCAACTTCGATGATTTGCCCGCTAAATCCATAAGGTGTAGCTGAAATAACTCTACTAATCATGAATCTATTAAAACATAAGCATGTAGATTTTTGAATGAGATCATGGTATAATATGAATCGATACGTGGGGCTGATATAGCTTTCGACAATTGGACCTTATCATGACATTCTGCGAGCCGACGATACGCGTAACGTATATTTTTTAGATGCAAACTTTGTTGCAAAAGCAAAGTCATTCGTAGCGAGCGCTTTCGCTCCTAAGATGGCCTTTGCGCCAATCGCTGCCTAATTTTTAGCGATCATCCTTGTATTGTGGCAACAGTCAATATCTAAGGGTGTTATATCTATGTTGCTTGCTATATATTTGGAAGTAGCGGATATGTAGGACTTTTACTACGTAACGGAACTCGGTTTTCTTGGTTTATTTTAAATCCGAGTAGCGTTATTAAATAAATTTAGATAAGCCTATGCTCGTAGACGAATGTTGTGATACCAGTTGGACCCGGGGGCAGTACCCGGCAGCTCCACCAGATAGATTAGATTAAAAGTCAGCCTTATCGCTGGCTTTATTTATGTTAAAGAGTAGAATTTATCTTTAAGATAGAAAAACAACCACCTGCGAGTAGTGGTTGTTTTCAAAAAAGTGGAGTTTTACAATTTCTTTTTATTTTTGGCTTCTGTATAACTTTTTTATTCAGAAGCTACCCCTATAATAAGCTATATAAATGCTTATGTCAACAATATTTTTGTAAAAAGTTGAGTAAAAAATACCACACATTTTATAATCTTCTTTCTAATTTTTGCAGCTGTTTTTCTAATGACTTTTACTATGAAGTTACATGTCAGAGACTGGTGCTTATTTGATGGTCTTTTTTATGTATATCACAAATTAAATTGCCGTACATTTTCTAGGATTTTTTAACTGAAACGTAAAGGATGGCTCTGTGTACTACGAATAAACTTTATGCTTTCGTTTTGTAATTTTTAATTAAGACTGCTGTATAGCATTTGATATATAGGATTTAATATGCATACTGATGCTTGTATGTTCTTGTAATAATATAAAAAATAATTTTGTTAAGTTTGCTATAGTGCGACAATGAAAGTGAACAGAGTTTTATAAATCGGGTAGTAGAGAATATTATTTTATCGCGGATTCGAGTGTTAGGCGTCGGTCTGATATTGACTGTACGAACCTATTTTTGTGGCAATGTTTGGATGACGGGTGATCATAGGTTAGTCGTGCAATTGGGTGGTCGCTAAGTCAACGATACCTTCATTAAATGGTACGTAATCTGTGCTAGATAATACTCAAAAATGACAAGATTGTTGTAAAATACACAGATAGCTATAAAGTGATAAGAGAATAATTAACAGATGATAATTTTAACAACATTAAAAAATAGGTGAAAATTACAATATTTTTGGCCGAGTAATGGTTGACATATAAATAGGGCTATGCTAGTATAAAGTTAAGCTTTTAGAAAAACAAAAAAGCAAAAATACATTAACAATAAAATTTATATAAAGCCGCGTTTTTACGTATAAATCGACGGATAGTTGGCTGCATGATTTTTATAATGACGCAGCCAATGCTCCGCCCTTACTTCGTAAATTGTAAAAGCGTTGAGCGCGCGGTTAGTACCGCATACATCCAGTTAATCCTCGTTAAGGGACTAGCGGTGAGAATCCTGGATGTATGCAGAGGAACACTGCAAGGATGCTCCTTAATTAAGGAGCGGTCAAATCGCCTCGAGCGGTAATAGGCAAGTAGCACCCGCGCCTAATAGTTATTTTTTATCGGCGGATGGTTTGTGTCTATATGCTATAGTATTATCGCTCAGGCTTCTTGTGTATAGTATGATGTGAGTATGGGGATGAAGATAATTAGTTTTATAGCGTTGGTTGCATTGATTTTGACTGCGGTTATTTTGAACGCGACAAACCCGAGTTCTGCTGGTCCGTTTGGGATTTTAGCGTTTTTTGTATGTTTGTATGTACTGTTTATCTGTCTAACTTATGTAGTATTTTTAACATCGGAGCGAATAGCTGCGAAATTTTTTAATTTCAAGAATAGTCGCAATGAATCTAAGTATAAGACGTATTATTACTCTACTGTAATCTCTCTTGCTCCAGTTATTTATGTGGGTATGCAATCGATGGGAGATGTTGGGATTTTTGAGATATTATTACTTGGCGTGTTTGAGTTGCTGGCGTGTTTTTTTATACATAAAAGATACTAATCTCGTCCTGAATGTAGTCGTGTATTTTAAGTAGTTACGTGGTACAATATATTTATGAATCCCGAACTGCCACAAGTTAATAGAACCCCTGAGGTGCAGCCACAAAATATAGGTGGCGGTGAGTATAATGTAGAAAATACATCATTAAATCCTGAAGTCGGAAGAGAGTCCGAGCAGTCACTTGGTGCTAGGGTTGAACAATATAACAATATCCCTGTGGCTTTGCCTGTTGATAATACTACAACAGTTCCTTTATCTCAGAACGACGCTCAAAGTACGAAGCAGTCGGGGGTAGTAGCTGATGATGATACTCCTCTGGTGGCAGCGGATGAAGACTTGATAGAAAGAGAATGGGTGGATAAAGTTAAAAAGATTATAGCTTTAACAAAAGATAATCCATATGAGAGAAATAGAGTTATTGCACAGCTGCAGGCTGATTATTTAAAAAAACGATATAATAAGACTTTAGGTCAAAATGACGACGGTAGTAAGTAGGGTTTTATATGGGTGCGGGTCCTTTGATAGTTAGTTTTATAGCGATTGTTATTATAGCCGCTGGTGCTGCGGTAGCTTTTGTGTTGTATCGTAATATGCTGAGAGAGGCCAAAAATTATGAACGAGGCTTGAAGATGGTGCCGTTGCTTATACATTTGCCTCCGACAAGTGAGGACGTTAATAGCTCAAATCGAGATGAGCGAGATTTAACTGAAGAGGTGCTGTCGCAAGCCCAGGTGATGTACAATATTATCTCAAGTACGGCAACTAAAGGATTCAAAAGTAAAGTCTACGGCCAACGTCATATATCGTTTGAGATTGTTGCACACGGTGGATTAGTTCACTATTATGCCGTTGTTCCGCTAGTGTTAGTTGATGTTATTCGTCAAGCTGTAGCGGCAGCATATCCTTCTGCTAGGCTAGAAGAGGTATCTGATACTAATATATTTAGCAAGGTCGGCAAGATGAGCGGAACCATCGGTGGCGAATTCACCCTGAAAAAGTCCTTTGTTTATCCAATATCGACTTATCAGGAGTCGAAAAGAGATGCTTCCAGGGCATTATTAAATGCTTTGTCTTCGGCATCTAAAGAAGATGGAATAGGTGTACAATTTTTACTACGTCCGGCGTATGACGGTTGGTCCAAGGCTTCAGAGTCTCATATTGACGGCATGAAGAAGAATAAGGGCAAGAAGAAGGGTTTCGGTGGTGTTGCTCCTATGGATATTATGGAGGCTCTGTGGAAACCGCCAGAGAATAATGAAAAAGACGGCGGCTCTAATTCTGAGGACAAGCAGCTAACATCTTTAGAGCAGGCGGAAGTGGATGCTATTAGCGAAAAAGCTCGCTATCCTGCGTATGAAGTTTTAGTGCGTGTTGTAATTTCGTCAAACACTGCGGCGCGCTCTCAAGTGTTGTTAAAAAATATAATAGCAGCCTTCTCGTTGTTTGACTCACCGCGCAATAATGGGTTTAAGTTCTCTTTAACTAGGAATGTTGAGGAAATGACAACAGCATATATTATGAGGTTCTTTCCTCAAGAAACCCGTAGTAATATTCTCAACAGTGTAGAAATGGCAACGTTATTTCATTTACCTGGAGCTAATGCAATTCCGACCTCACAAGTTAAGCGACAAATGTCCAAGCAGGTTGATGGACCAACAGACGTTTTGGATGAGGGTTTGCTGATTGGGTATAACGAATTTCGAGGAGTCAAAAAACCTATTCGAATCGGCACAAAAGACCGCCGCCGTCACGTATATATTATTGGTCAAACAGGCGTTGGTAAATCTGTCTTGCAGGAAAATATGGCTTATCAGGATATGATGGATGGTCGGGGATTCGCCTTTATTGATCCGCACGGTGATTTGGTTGAATCTTTGTTGGGTAAGGTTCCAAAAGAACGCGTTGAGGATATTATCTACTTTAATCCTGCTGATATGACTAATCCAATTGGTCTGAATATGTTTGAATTCGACACTCCAGACCAAAAAGACTTTTTGGTTCAAGAGGCGATTAATATGCTGTATGGTCTTTACGATCCTGGCCATACGGGAATTGTTGGTCCTCGCTTGGAACATATTTTTAGGAACTGCGCCTTGCTGTTGATGTCGGATCCTGCTGGTGGAACGTTCATTGACGTGCCGAAGTGTCTTATTGATCCTGAATTTGTGAAAAGCAAGCTTAAGTATGTAAAAGATCAGCAAGTTATTGATTTCTGGACAAAGGAATTTCCTGCGTCACAAAGGTCAAATGAGGCAGGCGAGGTTATTTCATGGGTTGTATCAAAGTTTGGTCCATTTATTTCCAACGATGCAATGCGCAATATCATTGGTCAGACCAAATCTGGATTTAATTTGCGTGAAATTATGGATAATAATAAGATTTTGCTGGTTAACTTGTCGAAAGGTAAGATGGGTGAACTTAATTCGAAGCTTCTTGGTATTATTTTCGTGATGAAGTTCCAGGCAGCAGCGATGTCCCGGGCGGATATTCCAGAGGATCAGCGAGTTGATTTCTCATTGTATGTTGACGAGTTCCAGAACTTCGCCACTGACAGCTTTGAGTCTATTTTGTCTGAGGCCCGTAAGTATAAATTGAGTCTTATTATGGGTAACCAGTTTATGACGCAGCTAACAGATAAGATACGAGAAGCTATCATTGGTAACGTCGGTACGGTTATTTCTGGACGTATCGGTGTGACTGATGCTGAATTGATGGTTAAGAAGTTCCAGCCGACCTTCGATGTCGACGACTTGGCTAAATTGCCAAACTTCCAGTCTATAACTTCTGTGATGATTAATAACGTGCCGTCTGCGCCGTTTAGTATGAATTGGATTCCTCCGATGGGGCAAGTTAATAATCAGCTGAGAGACGCGTTAGTAAGGCTATCTGCTGCTAAATACGGTAGACCGCGAGCTGTTGTTGAGAAGGAGATATTTGACAGGATTAGAGGTAGTGTGCAACCAAAGACGAGTCCTTCTCAATTAGCAACTTCTACTGGTCAAAAATCGTCGGGCGGTGGGTCATCGTTCTTGGATGAATGGCTAGCGAAGAGACAACAATTAGGAGGAAAGCCTGCTTCTAGCTCAACCGTAAGACCGGCAAATTCGCAAGCTCCACAGACTTCCTCGCAAATACAGAATCCGCAAGGCCGCCCAGGGGTGGTTAATAATGCGTCTTCTAATATAAATAGCGTAAATGCTACGGCTTCTACTCTTGCCAGCAAACAGAAAAGTCAACCTTCTGCGATAGATAGTGCTGTCATCAATAGAACAAATGCGTCTATGACTACGAATAATAACCCTGTCTCTTCTGTAAATGTAAAACCGAGCCAACCTGTGGTTAAGAATCGGCTCGATTTGCGTAATGGTGATGATGACGATAGTGAAGTGATGATTAGCTTGAGATAAGATTCAATATCTATCTAGCTATTTTTCCTGTTGTTAATAAACCCTACTCGAGCATACTCAATAACAGCGCCGATAGACCAGCCGGCTACAAACAGGATAATAGTTTCTGATCCTGATAATAGATATCCGTATCGTTTGGCGATAAAATACACGACAACAGAAGCTATTGCGCCTAAGGCGCCAGAGATGATTAAGTTAGGGCGGGCAACGGTATTGCCAATTGCGTCACTAGTTTTTTCGACGACTGGATTATGAATAACCTTGCTGAAAGCCCTGGATGGAGCTGATAGTTGGTCTTGTACACTTTCCAAAGTCTTCTTATACGAAGCTTCAATATCTTTTTTTGTAAGAGGCTTATCTTCTTTTATCTCTTTAGATTCTTTTTGTTCTTGCCGCTTTTCTTGGCGGGCGGCAATTTCTATAGCCTCATGTTTAATGCTATTTTCATTTTCGGCATTTGATTTTTCTTTTTCAGCCGCCTTTTCTAGGGATCTTTCGATTTCAGCGGCTTTTTCTCTGCTTAAATCTGCTAATTCTTTGACATCAACAGCATTCTCTACGGTAGATTTTAATTTTTCACTCATTTTTCACCTCCTATAAAGTTCCTGCGGACATGTCTCGCCGAATGATTCTAACTTCTTTATTCAATTGACGTGATCTAGCGTAGAAGTATACGACTACTGCTGCAATAATTCCTGCGAACATCATATTCTCGCTGGCACCAGTTTTTGGTAGTTGCGAAGTGGTTTGTTCAATAACTTTCGGTGCAGGACAGTCAATTTTTGTGCTGACAGTATTACCAAATGTGTTGTCGATCCTACAGTCATAAGACATTGGATTACTTTTACCGCTAGCCATTGCCGGAATGCTATTCTTTATTTGGACGGTAAAGCTGCGCTTCTGGGTTTCTCCTGGCTTGATCTTGATAGGGTTCCATACTAGTACTTTTGCGTTGCCGCTGCCCGCGCTAGCACCTTTATCATCTGTCAATGTTCCACCGCCAGCGTCGAATATGTCTGCATACTCTAATAGGTCACTGACTTGATCTTTAAACGTAAATTCTTCCTCTTTAAGACCTTTGTTTTTTACCGAAAGAGTGTAGGTAATTCGATCTCCAGATTTCGCAACCGTAGTTGTTGCATCGGCATTATTTTGGGTGAGATTAACTGCGGTTTTTGTCTGCACGAACGAGGCAGAACATCGACTATCGTTAATCCATATCGTAGAATCGCCTGGGCATGGTTGGCACTGAGGGTCGTCCTTTAACAATTTAGGGTTTTGAGGACATCTTGCTGGCTCTGGTATAGTAAATGTCTTTACGCAGGCGTCTGAGGTCTTATCGCCCAGCGAGCTTTTTACCGTTAGAACAACTTTGTATGATCCTGGTGTTTTCTCTGTATAAGTTACGATTTTATCGTTGCCTTCGATAGTCTTAACTAGAGTATTTCCTCGGTAAATGCTGTATACATATTTTTGGATTGTCGCACCGTTAGCTGCACTGGCGTTAGCAGTAAATTGATATGTATCGCCATTCTTCTTTATGTCTAAGGCGTTACACGTAGCTACTGGCTGTGGCGGAGTAGAGCAGTCGGGGTATGTTCCGACTTGCCCAGTTGGACATTGATGGTTCGGTGGTGCGATTTTAAGGATTAAGTTACCGCAGTTAAGCATGATTGCAAACCATCCGGTTCCAGCTGAATATCCAACGAATGCTCTATATGAGAAGCTGCCCCAGAGGTTGTGAGGTCGATAGTAGAAAGTGCGAGCACTGCCTTGTGACGTACGAACTACGTAAGATCCTTCACCTCTTGCTGCGCCAAAGTGAGGTGTAAGTCCCCATGAATAGGTACCCATATTGCTATTTAAGGTCTGAAGATTACCAGTAGCTGCTACCAAATCAGAGCGGCTAATACCAAGATGATCGTAGAGGTCGTGAATATTATTTGTGTTCGCGTCATAATGAGCCATCAGTTGCTGGCCACTAGAAATTCCGCCGTAAATTAGGTCGCTGGAATCTGCTGCGTTGGCTGATTCTGGCGGTGAAAAAACAGTGAAAGATTGCACAATAAGCGCTAGGGCAGTTAAGATAAGCCCGATCTTTCGAGTAGCTTCTTCCTTACGTAAGCGTTTCGCATAAAAGCCCAAACTGTGGATCATTGAAGGGCTGTATGGTAGGCGCGAGATAATTTTTTTGAACATTTTGACCTCTTTTATTTTTGTTGTTATATAACTTTAATCTAACTTTAGCATAAGCATACTAAAAAAGTAAATAGTTTGAGAATATATCTATTTTGATGTATAATAAGGTTGTTGAAAAGAGCTGATAATTCAGATAATAGTGAGGGAGATATGGCTAAACAAACAAATGAACAATCTTATGATGGCTCACAAATCCAGGTCCTAGAGGGTCTTGAGCCGGTTCGTAAGCGTCCAGGAATGTACATCGGTAGTACGGGGTATGAGGGCGTGCATCACTTGATTAAGGAGATTGCCGATAACTCAATTGACGAGGCAATCGCTGGTTACGCTACAAAGGTCGAAGTAACTTTGTTAAAGGATGGTGGTGTTCGAGTATCTGATGACGGTCGTGGTATTCCTGTCGATAAGCATCCAAAGACGGGTAAGAGTACATTGGAGACAGTATTAACAATCTTACACGCCGGCGGTAAGTTTGGTGGCGGTGGCTATAAGGTCTCGTCTGGACTTCATGGTGTTGGTTCTAGTGTTGTGAATGCATTGTCTACTCGGATGATTGCTGAAGTTAGGAAGAACGGTAAAATCTATCGCCAAGAATACGCAACAGGTGTGCCTCAGACAGAATTAGAAGTAGTTGGGAAGTCTGATGGTTCTGGCACGACAATTACTTTCTATCCAGACCCAACCATATTTAAGGAGACGGTTAATTTTGACTATAAATGGGTTGTTAATTATCTTCGTCATCAGGCGTATCTTACGAAAGGCATTCACACGTCGGTTGTTGATGAGCGAACTGGCGAACGAAAAGCTTTCTACTTTGAGGGTGGTATTCAGAGCTATGTAAAAAACCTGAATATTGGCAAGGATGTTTTATCGGACGATATATTTTACGTTGAGAAGCAGGTTGAAGATTGCATGGTGGAAATTGCAGTTCAGTATAACGACACTTACGCTGAAGTGGTAAAGCCATTTGCTAATAACGTCTTAACTCCTGATGGTGGTACTCATTTGGTTGGTTTTCGAACAGCCCTTACGCGTGTAATTAATGATTATGCTCGCAAGAATAGCTTACTGAAAGAAAAAGAGGATAATCTGACTGGTGATGACATCCGCGAAGGTTTGACGGCAGTTATTTTGGTGAAGTTGCCAGATCCTCAGTTTGAAGGTCAGACTAAGAATAAACTTGGTAATCCAGAGATGCGCCGCTATGTTGATCAGGTGATGAGCGAATATTTTGCGTATTATTTGGAGGAAAATCCAGCTACAGCTAAGAAGGTTGTCGGCAAGGCTACATTGGCGGCACGAGCTCGTAAGGCGGCACGAGCTGCGCGCGACAACGTTATCCGTAAGGGAGCATTTGAGGGCTTAAACTTGCCATCTAAATTGACTGACTGCTCATCTCGTAACCGAAAAGATTGTGAATTATTTATTGTCGAGGGTAATTCGGCTGCGGGTTCTGCTAAGGATGGTCGAGATTCAACTATTCAGGCTGTTCTTCCTCTTCGCGGTAAGGTGCTGAATACCGAGCGTGCAAGGTTTGACAAGATGTTTGCTAATGCTGAAATTGTTTCCTTGATTAAGGCTATGGGTGTTGGAATTGGCGACCAATTTGACATTAGCGGCATTCGTTACGACAAGATTATATTTATGACAGATGCCGATGTTGACGGCGCGCACATTTCTACGCTTTTGATGACATTCTTCTTCCGATATATGTCTGAAGTGATTGAAGCGGGTCACGTATATCTAGCGAAGCCGCCTCTGTTTGGACTAAGTAGAGGAACCGGCAGTAATCGTAAGATAGATTATGTCTATGATGAAGTAGCCCTCGAGCAAAAATTGAACGAAAAAATCAATGAGCGCAAGGCTGCTGGTGTAAAGATTGATGAAAATGCTGAGAAATTTAAGCAGGCAGGCTACACGGCACAGCAACGATTTAAGGGTCTTGGTGAGATGGATGCCGCTCAATTATGGGAAACGACTATGAATCCAGAAAATCGAACATTGGTGAAGGTTAATATTGAGGACGCAGAACGGGCAGACGCGATATTTACGAAGCTTATGGGTGATAGTGTAGAATTGAGGAAAAATTTTATTCAAACAAATGCCGCTAAGGTTAATGTGGAAGATTTGGACTTTTAAGGAGGAGATATGGCGGACAATGACAATAAAAATATAGTAGAACCGGAAATTCTGAACGAAGAGCCAGAAGTTCGCGGTATTGAAAAGTCGACAGTTGAGCGTGTTATGGAAGACTCCTTCCTTAAATACTCCATGTCGGTTATTATTGACCGTGCTTTGCCGGATGTTCGTGACGGATTGAAGCCTGTTAATCGTCGTATTTTGTATGCGATGAATAAGAATGGTTGGCGCGCTCCTCACGCTACAGTGAAGTCTGCAAAGATCGTCGGTGAAGTTATGGGTAACTACCACCCGCACGGTGACTCATCAATTTATGACGCCATGGTGAACTTGGCTCAACCTTGGAAGATGCGTTATACGCTGGTCGAAGGTCAGGGTAACTTCGGCTCTATGGACGGTGACGAGCCAGCGGCTTCTCGTTATACTGAGGCGCGAATGGATAAGATTGGTGGCGAGTTGCTGTCTGATATCGATAAAGAAACTGTTGATTTTCGTGATAACTTCGACGGAACAGAGAAAGAGCCAGTAGTTTTGCCGTCAGCCGTCCCAAATATTCTATTGAACGGTCAGATGGGTATTGCTGTTGGTATGGCAACGAATATTCCACCGCACAACCTTGGTGAGGTGGTTGACGCTACAGTCGCTCAAATAGATAATCCTGAAATTACACTAGACGAACTATTGACGCACATTAAGGGTCCTGATTTTCCGACGGGTGCGGAAGTTTATGGTGGTGCGCCAATGCGTCAAGCATATGAAACTGGGCGTGGCTCAGTTACGATTCGTGCGGTTGCGTCGATTGAAGAGCGCAAAAATGGCCGTTACAGTATTATAATCACCGAAGTTCCGTACGGTATGAGTAAAGAGGGCTTTGTTGATAAGGTTCGAGAACTCGTCCTTGCTAAAAAAATAACGCACATTGCTGATGCGCGAGATGAGAGTGCTCGCGGTAAGGTTCGAGTTGTTGTTGAACTAAAAAAAGATGCTTATCCAAAGAAGATTCTTAACCAATTGTATAAATTGACTGGATTACAAACATCATTCCATTATAATGTTCTGGCTTTGGTCAATGGTATTCAGCCTAAGGTCATGGGCTTGAAAGAGATTTTGGCGGAATTCATTAAGCATCGTCAAGGCGTTATTCGACGCAGGACTGAGTTTGAACTTCGAAAAGCTAAGGAACGAGCTCATATATTGGAAGGTCTGAAAATTGCACTTGATCATATTGACGAGGTGATTAAGACAATTCGCGAGAGTTATGACGATGCCGACAAGCGTTTGATGGAGCGATTTGGTCTGTCGGAAATTCAAGCGGCCGCAATTTTGGCGATGCAGCTACGACGATTGCAGGGATTGGAGCGCGACAAGATTGAAGAAGAATTGAAGCAACTCCACGAACTGATCAAGAAATTGGAGGCAATTCTGGCTGACGAGAACGAGATTTTGCGTGTCGTTAAGGAAGAGTTGCTCGCCATGAAAGAAAAGTATGGCGATGATAGGCGCAGTAAGATTATCAATCACGAACTAGGAAAGTTCTCTGACGAGGAATTGATTCCAGAGGAAGAGTCGGTAATTCTGCTTACAAGCGAAAATTACATCAAGCGAACCTTAGTAAGTGATTATCGTAGGCAAAATCGTGGCGGTAAAGGCAAGCGCGGTATGACGACTAAGGAAGAAGATGTTATCGACCAGGTCGTTCAGGCGAGCTCGCATGATTATCTATTATTCTTCACCAATATGGGTAGGATCTTCCGATTGAAGGCTTACGAAGTGCCAGCTGCCAGCCTAAGTGCGAAAGGTGTTGCCGCGGTTAACTTATTGCAACTTCAGCCAGAAGAGAAGATAACGGCAATTATCAAGCATGAAAAGAACGCCAACGAAGACGGCTATCTGTTCATGGCGACAAAGAAGGGTACAGTTAAGAAGACTCCTGTGAAAGATTATGCCAATGTTCGTACGAATGGATTGATTGCTATTAAATTGGATGAAGGTGATGAGCTTCGCTGGATAAAGAGGACGACTGGAGAAAATGATGTGATTATATCTACGTCTGCAGGACAAGCTATTCGCTTTAATGAGAAAGATACGCGCCCAATGGGTAGATCAGCTCGTGGTGTCCGCGGCGTCAGATTGCGTCCAAACGACTCCGTTGTTGGTATGGATATCGTTACGGGTGACGACCAAACCTTGCTGGTGGTTAGCGAAAAAGGCTTCGGTAAACGTACAAAGGTGTCGAATTTCCCAAGTCATAAACGTGGCGGAGTCGGTATAAAAGCCGCAGTTGTAACTGCAAAAACTGGTCCGATTATCTCTGTACAGACGATTGATCCAGAAATAACAGAGGCGTTATTAGTTTCTCAGAATGGTCAAACTATCCGCCTGGGCTTGAGTGATATTAAGCTACTCGGAAGGACGACCCAGGGCGTGACGATTATGCGTCTATCTGACGGCGATGCTGTTTCGTCGATCGGTTTGATGGCGGATCGCCCGCAGGATGAGGGTAATTAATAAATGAAAGTCTTGATAGTCCCAGTAATTGCATGGGCGATATCCCAAGGGTTGAAACAAGTGTTTCATCTCATGGGGCGAAATCGTCGAGTATTTAGTGGTGATACGAATCCAAAAATACTTCTATCCGGAGGTATGCCAAGCGCTCATAGTGCGATTGTCGTGTCGCTGGCGGTATTTCTGGGACTACAAGATGGCTGGGATAGTTCTGTATTTGGACTAGCTGCTTGGCTGGCTATTATAGTAATGTATGATGCTATGATGGTTCGCTATTCGTCTGGAATGCAGGGTGAAACACTTAATAAGTTAATTTCGGAGCAGGGTAGTAAGTTGAAAAAACTTCGCGTTGCTCATGGTCACACCCCTGTAGAAGTAGCTGCTGGAGCAGCTATTGGTGTGGTTGTGGCTGCCGTTGTATTTTTCGCAACAAAATAATTGTAAAAATCTATTGACCTAGGCAATTATATACTGTAAGATTAGTAACAAGTCTGGTTGCTGGAGTGCGAGTTAAGCAACGATTTACAATCTGTAAAGTGAGGTAAATCATACTTCAGTCTGACTTAAGATGAACTTTAACAATTTGATTGTGCAATATCATCGTCAGTTTATATTTTTGTAGAGCCTTAATACTTTGATACAAAGTAGATTTTAACGGAGAGTTTGATCCTGGCTCAGGATGAACGCTGGCGGCGTGCCTAACACATGCAA
>CAUQBM010000010.1:0-29233 GCA_963516705.1 uncultured Candidatus Saccharibacteria bacterium
ACACGCAAGAGAACATGAATAAATATATAAAGTTTGTGGTAGACGCGGGCTATGTGACTCGAGAGACGCTTCGGGATTTGGCAAATAAGGCTGATGGCGGCGATCAGAGTGCGCAAGCGGCAATTCTCGGTCTTATCAACCAAGTTCCTGCCGATAATATACGCTCGCAAAACGATCGATACGATTACGTCATTCAGACCTCAAGCGAACCTATTGCGCGCGAAGATGACGGCTCGGGCAATCTTAAGTGGAAAAAGACGAAGACTAACATTTCAGCTAAGAAAATTGACGCGGAAGTTGATTTGAAGGGTCATGGCATGGATCTGAATAGTGACAAAAGTGACGTAGCAATTCTGAAGGTTGAAGGGCGATTTCCAGCGGTGGAGCTAGGCGATAGTTCTAAGATTTCTAGAGGTGATCGGGTGACGGCGATTGGTTATCCAGCGATTGTCGACGACGGCGTAAATACGAAGAAGAGTAAGACTGTCCCAACTGTTACTCAAGGTGATGTTTCTGGTTCGGGAAGTGACGCGGGCGGCCATAAGCTGTTTTCAATGAGTGCGCAAATTGCGGCGGGTAACAGTGGTGGTCCAGCGTTCGACGAAGACGGCAAGCAGATTGGATTGAACACTTACGGCGGCTCATCTTGTGCGGATAGGAGCGAGCGCAACAATTCTTGCTTTGGAGAGGGAGTATTTCGTGATATCGCTGACCTGAAAACTATGGCGAAGAAAAATAATGTTGCGTTATCGGCGGACGGCGAATTGACTAAGCTCTGGAAAGATGGCTTGGAGAGTTTTTCTCAAGGTAAATATTCTCAGGCAAAAGCTAAATTTGAGCAATTGGATAAAAAATATCCCGACAATTATTTAGTGGCGAAGATGATCGAAGTTTCATCTAATACTCCAGATGATTCTACGGAAGGCGAGGCATCTAGTGTAGAAGCCAGTGCGAGCGAATCAGAAAATAACACTACAGTTATAATCGTGGTTGTGGTGATTCTCTCAACGGGGGCATTATTCTTGACAGTGTCAATTATCGCAATTGCCGTTTCTGTCAGTAATCGACGTAAGATGAATGCCTATCCATATCCTGTCGCTGGACAATTCCCGCAGCAGCCTCAGTATCCGCAACAGTCGTATCAGCAGTCAGTTCCGCCGCAACAACAATATCCGCAACAGAACTACTATCCGCAGCAACCTGGTCAATATCCGCCAACGTACGCGCAGCCGCCTATGCAACAGCCTCCAGCTAACTATCCGCCTGCGGCGCCAGCTCAGAACGACAACGAGTCTAAAAATCCTCCGACTCAGAGCTAGTCAAAAACATAGATAACTGATATAATAAAACGCAAGAGTAGTTTTTTGGTGCCAAAAAATTGACCAAAAATCTCGGCAAATTAACGTAATATAAAGGAAAATTTATGGCAGAGACACATGTTCCGCTAAAGAATTTTAGAAATATTGGTATTATTGCCCATATTGACGCCGGTAAAACGACGACAACTGAGGGTATTTTGTACCGCACTGGCTTGACGCATAAGATCGGTGTGGTTCGTGGTGAAGGTGACGGTGCTACCACCGACTGGATGGCACAGGAGAAAGAGCGTGGTATTACTATTACGTCAGCTGCTGTGACTTGTTTCTGGAAAGATCACAAGATTAACATTATCGACACCCCAGGACACATCGACTTTACCGCTGAGGTTGAGCGTAGTTTGCGCGTGCTTGACGGTGCGGTTACAGTTTTTGACGGTAAGATGGGTGTTGAGGCTCAGTCTGAAACTGTTTGGCGCCAGGCTAATAAGTACGGCGTGCCACGTATTTGTTTCGTTAACAAGATCAACCAGACCGGTGGTGACTTCTATAAATCTCTTGAGTCAATTCACAACCGCTTGAGTAAGCAGGCTTTCCCAGTTCATTTGCCAATTGGTTTTGAAAAGACTATCCACGGTGTTGTTGACTTGATTGACATGAAGGCTTACACCTACGACGACTACACAGACCACGAGTTGAAGGTTGGCGAAATTCCAGCTGATATGCTTGAAAAAGCTAAGAATGCACGTTCTCTGTTGGTTGAAAACGCCGTTGAGGCTGATGACGAACTTACTATGAAGTTCTTGGAGCAGGGCGAAGAGGCTATTACTGTTGACGAGCTGAAGATGGCTCTACGTAAGCGCGTTTTGGCTGGTGACTTTTACCTGGTCACTGGTGGTGATGGTCGCGGCGTGATCGTTGAGAAGTTGCTTGACTTGATGGTTGACTTTTTGCCAAGCCCTCTAGACGTTGATGAAATTTGGGGTAAGAATCCAAAGACTGGCGACGAAGTTAGCCGTAAGCCATCAGATAAAGAGCCTTTGTCTGCTTTGGCGTTTAAGATTGCTGCCGACCCATTTGTTGGTAAATTGATCTTCGTTCGTGTCTATTCTGGTGTTCTGAACTCAGGAAGCTACGTACTTAACACGACAACTGGTGAAAAAGAGCGAATTGGACGAATTGTTCGTATGTTTGCTGACAAGCGTGAAGAAATTAGCAAGGTTGAAGCTGGTGACATCGCCGCTGTGGTTGGTCTGAAATCTACTGCAACTGGTAACACGTTGTCTGACGTAGCTCATCCAATTGCTCTTGAGTCAATTGAATTCCCAGAACCACCAGTATCGATTGCTGTTGAGCCAAAATCAAAGGCTGACCAAGAAAAGATGGCGTTGGCATTGCAGCGCTTGGCTGAAGAAGACCCAACTTTCCGAATTCACACTGACGAAGAAACAGGTCAGACAATTATGTCAGGAATGGGCGAGTTGCACCTAGATATTCTTATCGACCGTATGAAGCGCGAATTTAAGGTTGAAGCCAATATTGGTGAACCTCAGGTTGCCTTCCGCGAAAGCATCAAGGGTCGCTCTGAAGTTCAAGGTAAGCACGCTAAGCAGTCTGGTGGTCGCGGTCAATATGGTGACGTTTGGGTTCGCTTTGAGCCTAATGAGACTGGTAAGGGCTTTGAATTCGTTGATGAAATTAAGGGTGGCGTGGTTCCTCAGGAATATCGCCCAGCCGTAATGAAGGGTATTCGCGAAACATTGGAAGGCGGTGTTATTGCTGGCTATCCAGTTGTTGACGTTAAGGCTACACTTTACGATGGTTCATACCACGATGTCGACTCCTCAGAATTGGCCTTCTCATTGGCAGGTTCTATAGCTGCTCGTGAAGGTATTAAGCAAGCTAACCCAATCTTGCTTGAGCCAGTTATGAAGGTTGAAGTTACTACACCAGAAGACTTCATGGGTGATATTATCGGCGACCTTAACTCACGTCGCGGACGTATCGACGCTATGGAAGACTTGATGGGTGGCGCTAAGTTGATTAAGGCATTTGTGCCATTAGCAAATATGTTCGGCTACACATCAGACATTCGCTCAATGTCTCAGGGTCGCGCCGCTTCAACGATGGAATTAGCTCAATATGAGGAAGTTCCACCAAACGTTGCGCAAGAGATTATCGAAAAGCGAAATAAATAATCTCTACCCCATAAAAATCCTCGGAGCGAATCCGGGGATTTTTATTTGGCTAAATTTCGGGTTATTTTTATGATATCTGTGTGTTGCGACGGAATAAATTGATGAATTGTCGGCGAATTGGGCGACCGACGATGTTGCCGAATGATGCGCCAATTGCTACTGCTACGCCGATGAGAATTGCTCGCGCTAAGATGGCCAGGGCTGGTAGGAAGTTTGCGCTGTTTGGCGGATATAGAACGACACCCATTAATCCGTTGTAAAGCGACAACCCTGGGACTAGCGGTACGATTCCCGCCGCGATGATCGCCAGAGAAGGGAATTTCCATAATCTGGAAGTCATAACTGCGACCAGCCCAATTACCGCCGCCGCGATGCCGCTCGCTGTTACGATATCAAAACCAAAACTCATGGCTAATCGTGAAATCCACCAGCCGAAAATTGCGATCAATCCAGAAATGATCATTCCCAAAAATCGAGAATGATTTCTCAGAACGAACGCCGCCGCGATAATTCCAGCGCCCAAATATTGTGTGTGTCCGTCCGCCAATGTCAATCGATCTGGCGTTGCCGGGAAGGTGATGCTGAATTTTGTCGCAATGTATAATCCGACCATCACGCCAGCAATTACGCCGCCCGTCGCCATTACGACTTTTAATAATCTGGCGTTGGCGGTCATGTAATATTCGTCGATTGCGTCCTGGAATGCGCCGACAAACATTAGTCCTGCGACTAATAAGACAATTCCGCTGATAACCAACAATGTTGCGTTGACGCTTAGCCCCAGATAATTGCTGCACCAAGCTGCGCCCGCCGCCACCAATGTTACGAAAATCGCCACGAGGGCTTGCGAATAAAACAACGGCGCGCCAATACGCCCCAGCCACCTTAGCAGTCCAGTCGCTAGGAATCCGAGCAGAAACGCGATTGACGCCATGAGTAAACTGCCGCCGTATAGAATGACGGAACCTGCGCTCACCAATCCGCCCGCCGCGTAAACGACTAGTCGGGAATGTTCGGTGGGTTTTTTGAGTATTTGTTGCAATCGCTCTTCGGCTTCTTCCAGGGAAAGCTGTTTGCGACGAATGTCGAGGGCTAATAATTGCAATGCTTGAATCAATTGATAATTAGGGTCGTCAGGAACGATAACTCGCGCCATCGTCAAAGGTTCGTGGCTAACTCCGCGGTCTTGAGAAATTGTCACCAGAGTATAGCTAATGTCAATATGAACAGGTTTTTGGCAATAAGTATCGGTGATTCCTCGCGACATACGAACCACATCGCGCGCCACCACGCCCATGCTCAGAAGCTGCTCGGCAATCGTCATAGCCAGGCGCAAAGCTCGCATATTCGGCGTCAAACTTTCGTCAATTTTCTCCAGATGATGCTCTGGCTCAAAGCTGTAAAGATTAGCGACTCGGGCTAATGATTGCTCAATGAATTTTGGTACTTTTTTCTTCACAATATCTAGTGTAACAAATTTTATGCCAATAGAAATAGCCCGCCAAGAGAGCTCAAGCCAAAGGCTTAAGCCTTAGGCGAACTATTTCATCTCTTGACGGGCGTGGTTAGTCCTCGTCGTCGTCGCGCGTAGGCGACGTTGGCACGGTGGTCGCAAGGAGGATTGCTATAGCGCTTGTAAACGCAATAAAACCTCCCAATGTGGTCATTTTCTCTGACTCGATGGTAGCCCCAAGCGGGGTACCCATGACACCTAGATCCTTGAACGCGTATAGCGCAGGTAGTTCAGCTACCGGTACCCATAAAACGAAAGGGATCAAGGAGTGATCGTCCGGAATGAGATATCTCCATACGAGATACCCCCCCATTGGCAGAGCCACCGCTGTACAGACGACAGCCAGGGTCGCCGACATATACGTATCTCCCAGAATGATTAGCATCATTCCGGCTAGTGCCAGGGATGCGGTTGCGATTTTGAGTTTCAACATGAGATGACTCTCTCTCGAGTTGTATAAGGACTACTTTCGTTGACGGGATTGTCAACAAAAGTCTGTATTAATTTATGCCACACTTGTGTAAAAAAGTCAACATTGGGAGGAGATTAGTCAACTTTCTGTAAAATAATGCCCGTTCTGGCTGGCAAGTAAACTTTAAGATTGTGGCTATTATCAGCTGGGGAAGTGAAAAATCGGGAATTATGATCTATTCGCTCCTGTCCGCCGAAGTTCTTATCGTCGCTGCTTAACGCCAACTTATAAGAGCCAGCTTCTGCGGGTACTGCGTAATCTGAGTGAGATTTGTCGGGTGAAAAATTGATAACAAATAAAAAGTCGCCGTGCATAAAACTGACCGTGTGATCAGATTGGCGAATTGTTAGGTGCTGAATGTCAGAATTGTCAATTTGTCGAATTATCTTCATCAGCGCCGCATCAAAATCGCCCAACCATTGATATTTTAAGAAGCCGTTGTCGCGTAAATTCCATTGCCGACGAGCGTGCTTAAACGACCAATTATTGCCTTCGCGCGGAAAATCAATCCATTCCGGATGCCCGAATTCATTGCCCATAAAATTCAAATAGCCGCCGCCGTGCAGCCCCGCGGTCATCAGACGAATCAGTTTATGTAGCGCCACGCCACGCTCAACCGTTAAGTCTGGATCAATTTTATCCATGTGCCAATACATATTTTTATCAATCAATCGGAAAATCAGCGTTTTATCACCGACGAGCGCTTGGTCATGGCTTTCGGCGTAATTGATGACTTTTTCCTCTGGACGATGCGAGCTCAAAGTGTAAGCTAATTGCCCCAAATCCCAATCTTCATCATTTTTCTCTTTCAGAGTTTTTATCCATAAATCTGGCGCGCCCATCTGCAAGCGATAATCAAAGCCCAGTCCGCCGTCTTTTGTTGATGCGCCAAGTCCAGGAAAACCGCTCATTTCCTCTGCAATTGTCGTGGCGTCGGGGCGAACGGCGTGAATGGTTTCATTTGCCAATCTTAAATAAGCGAGCGCGTCTTTGTCGACATTATCGCGGAAATAATCGTCATAGCTAGTGAAACTTTTCCCGAGTCCGTGGTCGTGGTAAATCATACTAGTTACGCCATCAAACCTAAATCCGTCAATGTGATATTCGTCCAGCCACCAGTGACAATTGCTTGCCAAAAAATGCAAAACTTCTGGCTTACCGTAATCGAATAATCGCGAATCCCATTCTGGATGATTTGTTGGCTTGAAATATTGCGTCGGATCGCCAGCGAAATTGCCCAGACCTTCGACTTCGTTTTTGGCGGCGTGAGCGTGAACAAGGTCAATGATGACGCGCAGTCCCATTCCGTGCGCCGTGTCAACCAATTTCTTAAAGTCGTCGGGCGTGCCAAATCTTGACGAAACCGCGAAAAAGTTGCTGACGTGATATCCGAAGCTGCCGTAATATGGATGCTCGGCGATTGCCATAAGCTGAATGGTGTTATAGCCAGATTCTTTAATTCGCGGCAAAACTTCTGTGGTAAATTCATTGAAGCTGGCCACTTTTTCTTCCTGACTACTCATGCCAACGTGCGCTTCGTAAATTAAAGGAACTTTTGGCTTGGGTGGAGTGTTGTTTTGCCAATTGTAAGGAGTTTTTGGCGACCACACGACCGCGGAAAAATCGACAGAATTTTCGTCCTGAACGACGTAATTTGCGTATGAAGGCAATCGCCAGCCATCGCCGCCAGACCAATAGACACGCAATTTGTATTTTTGTCCGTGACGAAGTGAATTTTCAGGAAGATTTATGCTCCATTCGCCATTTTCGCCGCGATTTAAGGCGAATTCCTCACGCTCTTTCCAGTCTGAAAAATCGCCAACTAAGAATATTCGAGTAGCGTTTGGCGCCCATTCTCTAAAAGCCCACCCCGCATCTGTTTTATGAAGTCCGAAATGTAAAAAACCCATCGCGAATTCGGCTGGCGTTTTGCCGCTTAAAACCTTTTTCAACTTCGAAGAAATATACTTCTCACGCGCCTGAATTGTGGATTTGTGCGGCGCTAGCCACTGGTCCAAATCAACGAGGGTTTTATTGCTCATGTTTCTAGTGTAGCGGAAAAAACTGATATAATCTATCAAATGAGACCTTTTTCTTTTGAAATAACTTCACGATTTAACGACACGTTGGCGCGAACGGGAATTATTCACACGCCACACGGTGATATTAAAACGCCGGCGTTTATTGTTGTTGGAACTAAGGCTAATGTTAAGGCGATGATTCCGGAGATGGTGAAGGACGTCAGCGCGCAGGCGGTGCTGGCGAACGCTTATCATTTATATCTGCAGCCGGGACACGAATTGATTGAAAAGGCTGGATATCTTGGTAAATTTATGCACTGGGATGGTCCGACTTTTACGGATAGTGGTGGTTTTCAGGTCTTGAGTTTGGGTTCTGGCTTTAAGAAGGTTTTGGCGATGAGTACTGATGTTGATGAAGAAATTGCGATTGCTAAAAAATCGTCGCGTCATGCTTGGGTGGACGAAAACGGTGTGATGTTCAAGTCGCATCTGGACGGCTCTTACCATAAATTTACGCCAGAATTGTCCATGCAAATTCAGGCTGGAATTGGCGCTGATATTACTTTTGCGTTTGATGAATTGACCTCTTTGATTGATCCGTACGAATATCAAGTTGAGGCGCTGGCCAGGACGCATGCTTGGGCAGAGCGAAGTTTGGAGGAAGTCAAGCGCTTAAGGGCGGCTCGTCCAGATAAGCCGTATCAAGCTTTATTTGGCGTTTTGCAAGGCGCGAATTACGAGAATCTACGAAAGCAAACTGCCGAGTTTTTGGGCGCAATGGATTTTGATGGCTATGGAATCGGTGGCGCACTGGAAAAGGAAACTATGGCACAGACGATTCAGTGGGTCAATCAAATTCTGCCTGAAAATAAACCGCGTCATCTACTGGGAATTTCCGAGCCTGATGATATTTTTGCGGCAATTGAGCAGGGAATTGATACTTTTGACTGCGTGAGTCCGACGCGAGTTGCTAGGAATGGCGCCGCGTATACGCCGTTTGGTCGGGTCAATGTGCGCGGTCGAAAATACCGTGAGATGTTTGCGCCGATTATGGACGACTGCGATTGCTATACTTGTAAGAACTACACGGCGGCTTACCTCTGTCATCTTTTGCACGCTCGTGAATCGTTGGCTGGAACGTTGTTGTCAATCCACAATGAGCGGTTTATCGTTAAGTTGGTTGACGATATTCGTGCCAGCTTGGAAGATGGGACTTTTTACGAGTTCCGCGATTCGTTCCTGGCGAAGTATTATAGTAAGAAATAGGCTATTTACAACTGATTGGAAAATCGTTATAATTAAACTCATACGCCGTGAGGTCTTTTTTATGGACTGTACCCGCGTGAAAAATAATAATTAAATTAAGGAGAACTTCTACAAATGGCAGATGCATTTGACCGAAGCAAACCGCACGTTAACGTTGGTACAATGGGCCACGTTGACCACGGTAAGACTACGCTGACTGCTGCGATTACTGCAGTGTTGGCAAAGCGCCTACCAAGCGCAGTTAACAAACCTGTTGCGTACGACCAGATCGACAACGCACCAGAAGAGAAGCAACGTGGTATTACTATCGCGTCTTCACACCAAGAGTATGAATCAAAGAATCGTCACTATGCACACGTTGACATGCCAGGACACGCTGACTATGTTAAGAACATGATCACCGGTGCTGCTCAGGTTGACGGTGCGGTATTGGTTATCGCTGCAACTGACGGCCCAATGCCTCAGACTCGTGAGCACGTTTTGCTTGCAAAGCAGGTTGGTGTGCCAAAGATCGTTGTCTTTTTGAACAAGATGGACATGGCTGACGAAGAAATGGTTGAGCTGATCGAAGAAGAAGTTCGCGAACTTCTTGAAAAGAACGGCTTCGACAAAGACGCTCCAATCATCAAGGGTTCTGCTCTTAAGGCTCTTGAAGGTGAAGAGAAATACGAAGACGCTATTATGGAATTGGTTGACGCAATGGACAGCTACATTCCAGAGCCAGCACGTGACATGGACAAACCATTCATTATGCCAATTGAGGACGTCTTCTCAATTAAGGGTCGTGGTACAGTAGCAACTGGTCGTATCGAGCAAGGTGTTGTTAAATTGAACGACGAAGTTGAAATCGTTGGTTTGAAGCCAACTCAGAAGTCAGTTGTAACTGGTATTGAGGCCTTCAAGAAATCTCTTGACCAAGGTCAAGCAGGTGACAACGCAGGTGTCTTGCTACGCGGTATTGAGCGCAGCGACATTGAGCGTGGTCAAGTTTTGGCAAAGCCAGGCACAATTACTCCACATACTGAGTTTGAAGCTGAAGTTTACATCTTGAAGAAGGAAGAGGGCGGTCGCCACACTCCATTCTCAAAGGGCTACAAGCCACAGTTCTACTTCCGCACAACTGACGTTACTGGTGAAGTTGAATTGCCAGCTGACAAAGAAATGGTTATGCCAGGCGACACTGTAACCTTCAAGGTTAAGTTGCTTGCACCAATCGCTATGGAGCAAGGTTTGAACTTTGCTATCCGCGAAGGTGGCCGTACAGTTGGTGCTGGTGTTGTTACAAAGATTAACAAATAATCTTGATAACACAAGCCTAATTAAATCCCCCGGGTTACCGGGGGATTTTTGATTGCTACTGAACTATATATCTAATTAATGAATTTTGTGTTAAGACATTCTTTGGAAGTATCAAGCGTATAGTGAGGATAATATGGGCTATCGTTATTGTCTTCCTCGTTGACAGATGTAGTCTTTTTGATTTCCAAAGCAACCTTCTCTCCGTCTATTGTTGTCATAAATTGAGGAAGGCAGAGGTATTGCTCATTCTCGCCGTGTGGAAAAGATACGGGCTTAGTGAATTGTCCCACGCTGCTTTTCTTCTCTCGGCATTCAGTCATGTTCTTTCCGATTTCGGTTGGAATATAAGCGTCATACTCCATTGCTAATGTTCTTGTCTTGTTCATTAGGTCTGAGATCTCAGGTTCTCTTCGTCCATGAGTTTGTTCGGTGAAGTCGATATCTTCGAATGTGAAGAAAACCACGTCGTTTCCATCGCAAATATACATTGAACAGTTTGCCTTTTCAGGGAATCCGTCGTAGGTTCTTGCTGTGCAGTTAGCTACAAATCCTTCGCGGGTTCCGTTCTCCGAATAGTACATTGAGTTCTTTTCTATGTCTATTTTTCCCGCAGAATCGTCTTTCTTATTTTGTGATGAATTCTCGGTATTGCTATTTTCTGGCTGAGATGTAGTAGTTTCAGAGCCGCCGTATGGGGCTGAACTTGAACTTCCAGCATCAACTCCTTTTTCGCCTACACATCCGGCTAAGAAGCATGACGGCAGTAAAGCTAACACTGCAATTGCTCGCTTTACTTTGTCGCGTGGCGCTTTTTCTGCAAATATTCTTTTTTCCATATATCCTCCCGTTGATAATATGTAAAAGTTAATAAATTGCCAATATTATACATATTTTTTGCCGTAAAGTAAAGTTAATTGACAAAGCGGTAATGTTTATGGCAGAATAAATACATCTAATATAAAACAGAAAAAGGAGATTTTGGTGAATAAACAGAAATTGCTAATTGTTGGTGGAGGCGGAATGGTTGGTGCAACGGCGGCTTATGCGTGCGCATTGCGTAGTGTCATCGAAGAGATTGTGTTGATTGACCGTAATGAGGATTTGGCTTGGGGTCAAGCGGCTGACATTAATGACGCGATGGGAATTGACAGAAATGTCGTGGTTCATACGGGAAATTATTCTGATATCAATGACGACGACATCGTTGTGATTACTGCGGGTGCGCCGCAACTTCCTGGTCAGACTCGGTTGGAGTTGATTGACGTTAATACAAAAATTATGCGTGATATTGTGAAAAATATTATGGCGAATGGCGCGAAGCCGTATTTGGTGATTGTCAGTAATCCGGTTGATGTTCTGACTTACGTGGCACTTAAGGAATCTGGCTTTCCGAAAAATCGCGTATTCGGGACGGGCACGACGCTTGACACTTCGCGAATGAAGTCGTATTTGGCGGACGCATTGAATGTCGACAGTAAAGCGGTTGACGCTTATATTCTGGGCGAGCACGGCGATTCGTCGTTTTCGACAATTGAAACGGCGCAAATTGGTGAAGTGCCAATTAAGGAATATCCTGGATTTACAGAGGAAATGATTGACGAAATTGAGCAGAAGGTTCGCGACCGAGCTTATCGAGTGATTGAAACGAAGAAATCGACGTATTTTGCGATTGGGTTTGTCGTGTCTAAGATTGTTTCGGCGCTCCGAAAATCGACACACACGGTTTATCCCGTCTGTTCTTTGGCTGAAGGCGAATATGGATTGAATAATGTTGTGCTTGGACTGCCATCAACAATCAGCAGCGACGGCGTGAAGATTTTGGCGGGCTATCCGCTTACTGAGCGAGAAAAAGAATCGCTGAATAAATCCGCTGGAATTATTGCGGAAATGATTTCTCATCTTGATAAAGCGGAAAATTGCTGATATAATCGCATAGTTAATAATAATTTATCTCGAGAACTCGATTGACTATAAATAGGGCAATTAGAGGTTACGAGATTGCACATAAGAGGAGGAGCTATGGCTCAAGATACAGGAATTAAAATCCGTATTCGTCTGAAGGCTTATGACCACAAAGTCATCGACCAATCAGCAAAACAAATTATCGACACCGCAATTCGCACAGGTGCTAACGTGGCTGGTCCAGTGCCTTTGCCAACTCGACGCAGCACTTACACCGTCGTAAAGAGTCCACACGTTTACAAAACTGGTGGTGAATCTTACGAGCGCCGCGTTCACAAGCGTCTGATTGACATCACAAACGCTACACCAAAGACAATCGACAGCTTGCAGAACTTGAACTTGCCAGCTGGCGTTGACGCTGAAATTCGTATGTAATTTAACGATATATAAAATTTCCGCCTCTTGAACGGGGCGGATTTTTTATGCTATAATTCCATTCAGCTTATGACAAAACAAAAAACTCGTACTTATGCTCGCAATCGCTCTAAGTCTAGCGAGCTATTTAGTCGCAAAGGGCGCGAACGTATTTATGATAACGACGGCTCATTTTTCTTGAAATTGGTGGTTTTTGTGATATTAAGTGCGCTGTGGCTTCGTCTAAAAAATCCAATTGAAGTTGGCGGTTTGGTCGTCCAGGCTATTCCTGTCGGGCTATTTATTGCGTTGCTATTAGTCTTAAAGATTGAGAAATACCAATTTAATCGGAAAATTTGGTACGTCACGATAATTTTCATGGCAATTCTGACTTCGTTTACGCCGGTTGGCGTGATGATTTAGAGCCTGTCTTTATTGACAATAATATACATAACGTGCTATAGTGAGGAAGTAATTTCTATTACGCGTAATATCAACTGTTCTCCTTGGTGAATGAGCAGGTCTGGTTATGAGCGGATGTTTACATTTAACGTTCTCCCAGAATCCAGAAACCGCACGTCATCAGGAGTATTTAAGTGGGAGTGAGGAAAAGTGAAAACACTTCTCGGTACCAAACTTGGTATGACCCAGCTCTTGGCTGAAGACGGCAAAGCCATTCCGGTAACGCTGATCCAAGCCGGCCCTGTCACCGTGACTCAGGTGAAGACTGTCGAAACCGACGGTTACAATGCGGTACAGGTAGCTTTTGGAGAGGGTAAGAACCTGAGCAAGGCCGTGGCTGGACACGTTAAGCCAGCCCAAGTGACCCCGAAACATATTCGGGAATTCCGTGTCGACCAGATTCCAGAGGATCTGAAAGTCGGCAGTGAAATTAATGTTTCCGCGTTTGAAGTCGGCGATTTTGTCGATGCAACCGGAACCAGCAAAGGTAAAGGTTTCGCTGGAACCATTAAACGCCACAACTTTAAGCGTCATCGTAAGACGCACGGTGGTAAAGGTAATACTCGTAAGCCAGGTTCAATTGGCTCGATGTATCCACAAAAAGTTTTCAAGGGTAAGACGATGGCTGGCCACATGGGTCACGAACGTGTTACTGTTAAGAACTTGGAAGTGGCATATGTTGATCCAGAGACCAATCTAATCGGGGTTAAGGGCGCTGTTCCTGGACCACGAAAGGGGCTGATTATTTTAGGAGGTAACAAGTAATGGCAGATTCAACCAAACTTCCTAAAGACATTTTTGCTGTGGAAGTGCCAAATCACGAATTGTTGAAATTGGCATACGACAGCTACTTGGCAAACGCACGCCTAGCTAGCGCTACAACCAAGCAGCGCGGCGAAGTTTCTGGTGGTGGTAAAAAACCATGGAAGCAAAAGGGAACTGGTCGAGCACGTTTTGGTTCAACCCGTAACCCAATCTGGCGCGGCGGTGGTGTAGTATTTGGCCCACGCGGCAACGAAAACTACACTAAAAAATTGTCAAAGACTGCTAAGAAAGTGGCAGTTCGCCAAGCTTTGACTGTAGCTAACGAAGCTAAGAAAATTGTCATCAAAGACGTTAAGACTACTGGCAAGACCAAGGAAGTCGCAACATTCCTAGCTGACAATAAGTTCGAGCGCCGTGTTCTGATCGTTGTAGATGAGAAGACGCCAGAACTTATGCGTGCTACAAACAATATTCAGAACGTTTTGGTGGTTCGCGCTAATTATCTAAGCGTTTATCACATTCTGAATGCGGATACAATCGTTATAACACCGAAAGCTCTACCTGTAATTACTGCATGGTTGGGTAAGGAGGAAGCGTAATATGAAACAGACGATTATTATCCCACGCGTTAGTGAAAAGGCTTACGCACAGAGCGCCAACGGTGTATATGTGCTACGCGTTCCACTTAACTTGAATAAGAACGAAATCAAATCAGCTGTAGAAGCGCAATTTGGTGTTACTGTAGTTAAGGTTAAAACCTTAGTACAAGACGGCAAGGCTGTACGCTTCTCACGAGGCAAGAATCGTTATCCTGGCACAACAACACGCAAGGATTGGAAGAAGGCCTACGTGACGCTGAAAGAAGGCGATAAGCTCGATGTGTTTGACGCAGTAGAGCAGCAGATGGAGGAGACCAAGTAATGCCAGTGAAAGCTTACAATCCAACCACTCCTGCTCGTCGCGGCATGACGAGTCAGGATTTGTCAGACATTACAACAAGAAAACCTCTTAAAAGTCTGATTAAAGCTAAAAAGCAAAATGCCGGTCGCAACAACCAAGGTCGAATTACTGTTCGTCATCGCGGAGGCGGCGTTCGTCGTCACTACCGCTTGGTGAACCACAATTTGCCAGCAGGTTTGACCTTGACGATTGAAGAAATCGAATACGATCCAAACCGCTCAGCTCGTATTGCTCGAGTTAAGGATCAGTACAATTTGTACCACTACATCTTGGCTGACACCTCAATGGTTAAGGGTAAAACTATCCGAACTGGTGAAGAAGCTCCAATTGAGGCTTCAAACCGCTTGCCGTTGTCAGTTATTCCTGTTGGTACGATGATTTACGCTATTGAGTTGACCGCTGGTAAGGGCGCACAAATGGTACGCGCCGCTGGTGCTAAAGCTCAGTTGATGGCGAAAGAAGGCAACTACGCAACTATCAAATTGCCATCTGGTGAAGTTCGCAAAGTTCGCTTGGAAGCTACCGCTGCTATCGGTGTAGTCGGTAACGTCCAGCACCAAAATGTTAAGATCGGTTCAGCTGGTCGCAAGCGTCGCAAGGGTATTCGCCCAACCGTTCGTGGTGTCGTTATGAACGCCGCAGATCACCCACATGGTGGTGGTGACGGTGGTCGCCACGGTACTGGTAAGGCGCCACGTACTCCTTGGGGTCAATTGACATTAGGTTATCGAACTCGTCGCCGTAAAGGCTCGAATAAATTAATCGTACGCACGCGTCACGACGCGAAGAGGAAGAGGTAAATCACGATGAGTCGTTCATTAAAGAAAGGTCCATTCGTCGATGTAAAGCTAGCAAAGAAAATTGCTGCTCTTAGCCTTGACGATCGAACCGTTATCAAAACGTGGGCGCGCGCTTCGACTATTACACCAGAAATGGTTGGTCGAACGATTGCTGTCCACAACGGTAGAGTGCACGTACCAGTGCTGATTACCGAAAACATGGTTGGTCATAAGCTCGGTGAGTTTAGTCCAACTCGTAAGTTCCGTAAACACGGTGGAAAGGATAAGAAGTAATCATGGCTGATACAACTTATACTGTCCGTGCTTACGCAAAAGGTGTTGATCAGGCACCACGTAAGGTAAGTCTAGTCGCAGCACTAGTGCGAGGTCGTACTGTAGCTGATGCGCTAGTTATCTTAGAGCACGTTCCAAAGCGCGCTGCTAGCCCAGTTAAGAAGGCTATCGAAAGCGCTAAGGCGAACGCCATCAACAACCACGGCTTGGACGCGAAAAGTTTGGTAATTACTACTTTGAGCGTTACTGTTGGCACACGCTTGCGTCGATTTAAGCCTGCGTCACGTGGTCGCGCTTTGCCATTCCAGAAAAAGACTTCAAATATTTTGGTTGAAGTAACTGGCGCGGAAAAGCCAAAGAAAGCGCCTGTAAAGAAGGCCGAAGCTAAGGCAGAAGCAAAAACTGCTAAGCCTGCAGCTAAAAAAGCCGCTAAACCGGCAGCAAAAAAGGAGGAGAAGTAAATGGGTCAAAAAGTGAATCCAATCAACTTCCGCCTACAGGTCAATAAGAACTGGAGCTCTCGTTGGTTTACGGCCAATAAAAAAGAGTTTGCAGAGGCGATTCGTCAGGATCACGAAATCCGCGAGTTGATTGAAAAGAAATTTGCCTCACGCCCAACTATCAATCGCATTGAGATTGAGCGTAGCGCTAACTTGATCACGATTACAATTCACACGGCAAAAGCTGGTGTTGTTATCGGTCGCGGTGGTGCTGGCGTGAATGAATTGAAGAAGCAAGTTGAGAAGATTGCTGGTCAGCCAGTTCGTATCAACATTGAAGAAGTTCGCCGTCCAGAATTGGCAGCCAAATTGGTAGCTGAGAATATCGCTCGCCAATTGGAGCGCCGAATCAACTTCCGCCGTGCAACTAAAATGACCGCACAAAACACCATGAATGCTGGCGCTAAAGGTATTCGTATTGAGGTGGCTGGTCGTTTGAACGGCGCTGAAATGGCACGTCGCGAAAAGGTAATTGAAGGCTCAGTGCCTCTACACACCTTGCGCGCTGATATTGACTTCCACTGTGCTCGCGCTCAGACACCAGCTGGTATCATTGGCGTGAAAGTGTGGATTTATAAGGGAGAAAGGAGTCGCTAAATGCTGTTACCAAAGAAAACTAAGCACCGCAAAGTGCGTATTGGAAAAAACCGCGGTCAGGCAACTCGTGGCAATTACATCGCGTTCGGCGACTTTGCATTGCAATCACAATCAAACGAGCGCATCAACTCCCGCCAAATCGAGTCTGCTCGTCAGGCGATGACTCGTTACATCAAGCGTGGTGGTAAGATTTGGATTCGAATCTTCCCTCACACTCCAGTTACCCGAAAGCCACTTGGCTTGAAGATGGGTGGTGGTAAAGGTAACCCAGAGTTCTTCGTTGCTAAGGTAAAGGCTGGTACTGTTCTGTTTGAGATGCAGGGCGTTTCAGAGGAAGTTGCTCGCGAGGCAATGCGTCTGGCTAGCCACAAATTGCCAGTCAAATGTAAGTTCATCAAGCGGGAGGACGCATAATGGCTGAAACGAAGAAATCTGTTAAGGCAGCAGTTGTTAAGACTATTGACGACTTGAAGAAGGAATTGGCTGAAAAGCGAAACGACTTACTTCAGGCAAAACGTTCTCACGCTGCTGGCGAATTAGTTAATCCAAAAGCGTTGCGTTCACTCCGAAAGGAAATTGCACGCCTGCTGACACAAATTAATAATACGAAGGAGAGCAAGTAATGGCCCGACGAACATTGATTGGCGTCGTAACGAGTGCCAAGCGCGACAAGACCATCACTGTGACGGTCACTAGCCGCGAAACGCATCCGCTATACGGCAAGCAGTACACCGTGACTCGCAAATACACTGCTCACGATGAAACCAACGAAGCAGGTGAAGGCGACAAGGTGCAGGTCGAAGAGACTCGCCCAATTTCCAAGACTAAGAGCTTTACTCTAGTTAAGGTGATTGAAAAGTCTCGCGGTTCTATCAAACTAAAGGACGAAGTTTCTGGCGAAACTAAGGAAGAGGCTAAGGAGGACGACAAATGATCCAACAAGAATCTCGCCTTAAGGTAGCCGACAACTCAGGCGCTAGGGAAGTTCTGTGTATCCGCGTTCTTGGTGGTACACGACGCCGTTACGCTCGCGTTGGCGACGTAATCGTCTGCTCGGTAAAAGACGCTAGCCCAACCGGTAACGTTAAGAAAAAATCTGTTGTTAAGGCTGTAGTTGTTCGTACTCGCGATCAAATTCATCGCAAAGACGGCTCAACAATCTGTTTTGATGACAATGCCGTAGTGATTATCAACGATGACAAGCAGCCAAAAGCTACTCGTGTCTTCGGTCCAGTTCCACGCGAACTTCGCGATATGGGCTACATGAAGATCGTCAGCTTAGCTCCGGAGGTACTCTAATGGCTCGAATTCATAAAGACGATACCGTAAAAATTATTGCTGGTAAAAATAAAGGCACAACTGGTAAAGTCCTAAAAGTTAACACGAAAGACCAAACTGTTTTGGTCGAAGGTGTTGGCGTTGGACATCGCCACGTTAAGCCAAGCCAGTACAATCCAAAAGGCGGCAAAAAAGATATTCACGTACCAATGGATATCAGTAAAGTCGCTTTGGTTGTTGATGAGAAATCAGGCAAAACCAGTCGGGTTGGTTTAGTAAAGAATGCTGACGGCGGCAAAACTCGTGTTGCTCGCCAGGTAAAAAATAAGGAGATTAAATAATGGCAGAAAAGAAAACTGTCGTGCCAGCTCCTCGCTTGAAAGCCTTGTATCAAGGAACTTACCTTAAGGAACTACAAGCCGAATTGAATCTAAAGAACGTGCATGAAGTGCCAGCTTTGGAAAAGATCGTCGTGAGTGTTGGTACCGGCAAGAAGAAAGATGACAAGCGTCATTTCGAAATTGTCAAAAACACTGTCGAGAAAATCACCGGTCAAGCACCAGTGGCTCGACAAGCCAAAAAATCAATCGCGACGTTTAGCATTCGTAAAGGTATGGGCGCGCCAATTGGTGTTAGCGTAACTTTGCGCGGCGCTCGTATGTACGAGTTCATGGATCGTTTGATTAACGTTGCTTTGCCTCGCGTTCGTGACTTCCACGGCGTTGGCTTGAAGTTTGATAAAGGTGGCAATTACAATCTAGGCATCACCGAGCAATCGATTTTCCCAGAATTGACATTTGAGGAAACTCAGGTTTTGCACGGTTTGCAGGTTACATTTGTTATCAAGAACGGTAACAAGGAAGCTTCCAAAGCGTTGCTAGAAAAATTCGGCATGCCGTTTGAGAAGAAAGGAGGCGTCAAGTAATGGCCAAGAAATCAATGGTCGCTCGTGATAAGAAGCGTATAAAGATGATTGCCAAGTTTGCAGCCAAGCGTGCTGAGTTGAAAGAACTTGGCGACCTCGATGGTTTGCAGAAATTGCCTCGCAATTCTAGCCCGACCAGACACAAGAACCGTGATAGCATCTCTGGTCGCCCACGCGGCTACATGCGCCAATTCGGCTTGAGCCGTATCAATTTCCGCGAAAAAGCAGCCAAGGGTGAAATCCCAGGCATAACAAAGAGTAGTTGGTAAGAAGGAAAGGAGATTAGAATATGTCTATGCAAACTACAGACCCAATCGCCGACCTTCTGACTCGCATCCGCAATGCGAAATTGGTTGGCAAAACGGAAGTTCGTGTTCCGTCCAGCAAGATGAAGAAAGTCATCGCTGAACAATTAGTCAAAAACGGCTACTTGGCAGATGTCAAGCTGGAAGATGCCAAGCCTCGTGGCGTGCTGGTGGTTACCATCAACGAAGAAGGTACTAACAGCACTATTAACGAGATTACCCGCGTATCAAAGCCAGGTCGTCGTGTGTACGTCGGCGCGGCAGAGATTCCAAAGGTGAAAAGCGGCCGCGGTCTAGTACTCATCTCAACCTCAAAGGGTGTCATGACTGGCGCCGAAGCAGCCAAGGCTAAACTTGGTGGTGAGTTGTTGTTGAAGGTGTACTAAACATCGCAATCAACAAAATAAACGTCCTCGTTGTAGGGCGTTTATTTTTATGGTAAGCTTTTTATTATACAAGGATTGACATGCTAAAAGACATAAAATCAGCATATCGAGTAGTAGTCAAGGGATTGGTGCGTGATTCTTCAGGCAAGCTATTGTTCGTTCAAGAGAGAAGTGATTTATGGGATCTTCCTGGCGGGATAGAGAGATTAAAGAATAATATTTTTCTAGGTTTTATTTATAATTTGTCCCAAAAAAATTGACTTTGTCCCAAAGGCGTAGTATCATTTTTTATAGAAGGAGGATTGAGTCATGAAAAAATCAGATGTTCTTGATTTAATAAAGTATCATTATGAGAGCAAAGAGACAGAATTCAGAAATCAAAGCATAGCTATTGCTCGAAATTTTGATAAACATGGAGATGCACAATTAGCACAATATATTATGGGGATGATATCTCAAAGTGATAGATTAGTACCACAAATAGAGAATATAAGTGAGTATTTGACTCCTGTTAAATTAGATATTAGTCCTCTTCCATTGCCACTTCCCATTATGAATGACTTAAAAGGAATAATAAACGCTGTTAATCATCACATTGGAATAAATAAATTCTTATTTGTAGGGGCACCAGGTACTGGAAAAACTGAAAGTGTGAAGCAGGTGACTAGACTTATTGACAAAGAATTACTTGTGGTAGATTTTAGTCACCTAGTTGATAGTAAACTAGGACAGACAGTTAAAAATTTAGCAGCTCTTTTTAATGAAATCAATCATTTGCCTTTTAAGCAAAATTATATCATCCTTTTTGATGAAATTGATTCTATCGTATTGGATAGGGTTAATCAGAATGATTTAAGAGAAATGGGGAGAGTAACTTCTGCTTTTTTAAAAGAGTTAGATAGATTATCTCCAGAGATTATACTCATTGCCACAACGAATCTTTTTGAAAATCTTGATAAAGCAGTTACTAGAAGATTCGACGCTATAATTGATTTCGATCGCTATTCTGATGATGACAAGGTTGAAGTTGCTGTGGTTATTTTGACGGAGTTATTGAAACAATTCAAAAATGTAGCAAGAGATCTGAAGTTATTTAAGAAAATTATTTATAGCTCTGAGATTATACCGAATCCTGGCGACTTGAGGAATTTAATAAGAACTTCACTGGCATTTAGTGATCCGACATATCCACATGACTATCAAAAACGTTTATTAAGGAGCTTGCATAATGGAAGGAATTTATCTATTCCTAAATTATCAAAGCTTGGTTTTACTGTTCGAGAAATCGCGATTTTAACAGGTATTTCTAAAAGCAGTGTCTCACGAGAATTAAGCGAGAATTGACATGAATACATTATTGACATTACGCGGTAAAAGTTTTAAACCAAAATCGAGAAATAATGGCAGAGGACCAATTACCGTACCAAAAGATACGATAATTACGCTAGAACATTTGAAACGTCTTTATTCTTCCTTAGAAGAAGTAAAAAAATATTGGGAGAAGGACAGTATTATTGATGGTGTTTTGATAAGTGTATACTATAATCGAATTGTAGCTAAAAGTAACCGTATTAACGGCTTCTTCAATGTAGGAACAGAGAATCCAGTTCCTAATGATACCATTGTGGGAGCAAAATTTGATGGTGAGAAGAGAAAGCATATTATTACTCACTATATCTCTGGAGATGTACTTAATAAGACAATTATAGTTTTGAGTAAGACAATTGAAGTTTTTGAGAAACATTTCGATGGAGAGATAACAAGTGAGATGTTCTCTGAGTCATCAACATTTGCTTCCATAAAATTTTCGGAATATGGTATTTCAAAATCTAAGTTTCAGCAATATTTGAGAGATTCTTGCTTTGTTGAGAAATTTGGCGTTGAGTACGCTAAAATTTCAGATGTAACTAATTCTATTGTTACATTCTATGATGTTCAAACAGATATTTTAAAAGTACTTAAGAAAATCAATGTTGATGTTTCAGAAGCCAATGTTATGAATCAAACAACTGTCTTGCTTGATGAAAAAAATATTGAATTGCTATTATCAAAAGCTCCCTATCTCGTTTCCATGATTGTTGAGGACTTCTCTAAATTATCTCTAGATGATTTTTATTTAGATAATAATAATTTCCAAACGAATCTTCCATTCCCAATGAATGAACCAATTATTGGTGTTATTGATACCTTATTTGATGAGAGAGTTTACTTTAACGACTGGGTTGAGTATCATGACATGGTTTCAAATGAAATAAGAAAGGATAGTCAAGACTATAAACATGGAACGGCAGTTACTTCTCTAATAGTTGATGGAGCTAGTTTGAATCCAAATTTAGATGATGGTTGTGGACATTTTAGGGTGAGACATTTTGGTGTGTCTCTGCAAAGTGGATTTAATTCATTTACAATCATAAAACAGATTAGAGAGATTATTTCCCAGAATTCTGATATTAAAGTTTGGAATCTTTCTTTAGGATCTAATGATGAAATAAGAGAAAATTTTATTTCTGTCGAGGGAGCGTTATTAGATGAAATTCAATTTGAGAATGATGTGATTTTTATCATAGCAGGGACAAATGCTACCACCACAAACGGAAAACGCAAAAGAATAGGTGCTCCCGCAGATTCGCTTAATTCTGTAATTGTAAATTCTGTTGATTTTAACAATCAAGTAGTTTCATATTCACGAGAGGGTGTTGTTTTATCATTCTTTGTTAAGCCAGATGTTTCATATTATGGTGGTGGAAATGGTGATTTTATAAATGTTTGTGAACCATTGGGTTTAGGTCGAGTAGCAGGCACTAGTTTTGCAGCACCGTTTATCGCAAGAAAAATGGCTTATCTTATACATGTTATGGGACTTAATCGAGAGGAGGCAAAGGCTTTGTTAATTGATTCAGCAATACCATGGAATAATAAAAAAACATTTGCTGATTTATCTTTAATTGGCAATGGTATAGTTCCAATAAAGATGGAGGACATCTTATCTACTCCTGACGATGAAATCAAGTTTATCGTCTCGGATGTTTCTAAAGCATATGACACATATAACTATGATTTTCCAGTGCCGATATCAAACGGAAATTATCCATATGTTGCTAAAGCAACAATGTGTTATTCTCCGAATTGCTCAAGAAATCAGGGAGTCGACTATACAAATACAGAGATGCAAATTACCTTTGGTAGACTAAAGCCAGACGGCATTGAATCAATCAATAAAGATAATCAGTATACGGAAGATACTCCAGGTTATGTGAAGGAAAACGCAGCTCGAAATGTTTTTAGAAAATGGGATAATGTTAAGCATATAGGAGAGACGTTCACTGCCCGAAAGCGAGTTAAACCAATTTTAAATCAGTCTAATCCTCAGTGGGGGATGAGTATAAAAACAATTGAACGGCTAAAAACTAGAGATGGGCAAGGAGTTCGATTCGGTGTTGTTGTCACTTTAAAGGAATTGAATGGAGAGAATCGTATCGAAGATTTTATTCAACAAGCAGAATTACGGGGATGGCTTGTTAATAGGCTTCAAATAGATGTACAAGTTGAACTATTTAATAGTCTAAATGAAGAAATTGAATTCGAATAAGAAGGGTGTAAAGGAGACTTTTATGCAACTTTTAGAACAGTCTATAGGTATTGGTTAGGGTAACATTATAAGAAAAAATACCTAAAATCTGCTATTTGTAACGATTTAGGTATTGCTAGAGTTTATTCTAGAAAAGCATTGAGGAAAAGACAGAATAGAAAAACACGAATTCCTTTCTCGATGGAGGTGTATTGCAATGCTAAATAAAACCATCCTCTTGACGTCATAGGGCGGTCTGGAACATAGTGAGGATGTTATGGAAGCGTTGAAACGAAGGTTTCTGGAAGAATTAGAAACAGATGTCAAAGTCTCTACAGAAAATCCCTTGATTATTCCAACGTGGCATAACAAGTTCGATGACCCGGTGCTTATCATTGCTTTTGAGGTGACGCTCCTAGGTAATCCACGGGTGAGCGAGGAAGTCGAGGAGCTAGCCTATCTTCACCCACAGGATATTGTCCCTAACCAGCTCGATTCGACGCTTATTAATAAGCTCGCTGCACTTATCTGCGACATCAATCAGTGAGACATCCCCATCGCTAAACAACAGTCGAAGAATGCAACATTGCATGCTCTTTTATAAGAGTGGCACATTTTTCGACCGCAACTTCATGCCCGAGTGAATATCCATTGCGCTTCAGCTTCGGCAGTTCGCGCACTTCGTGAAACATCATATTAAGTTCGGGCACGAAAAATAATTCCCGAAACGGCATTCCTTTGAGCCGTGATTCCTCGCGTGACTCAGTTAAGATAACGCCAGAATTTTCTCCAAAAATTACCTCCTCACGACCATCAGGAAAATTTATTACAAGACATGTCGTGTATTGAGCTCGCCTGTTTGTTTTACCTTCAAGCTTCTTCAGGCAATAATCTACGATTTCTTGATCGCTCATCTCGTGACCATTCCAGCGTCTTGTAAATACGCCAGGCTCGCCATTTAGGGTGTCAATCTCCATGCCAGAATCATCGGCGATAATTATCAGGTTTTTATCATTTCTGCGTAAGTGGCTCCTTGTGTGTCGCGCTTTCAGTAGGGCGTTTTGTTCAAATGTTGTGCCCGTTTCTATGCAGTCAGGCATTTGATAGTCCAAATCTGCCAACGAAATAATTGACATCTGCGGGGCGAATTTATGAAACGCGGCAAAGAATTCTGCGTATTTGCCCGGGTTTCTGGTGGCGAAAAGTATAGTTGCTGTCACTGAGTATGATTATATCAATTATCATAAATATCGAAAAATTGCCAATTTGACGGCATTGTAATATCATCGAACCAAGCAATGATAATTTCATCCATATACAAAATAGCCGATAACGACGGGCTAATCGCTCATATTTATGAACATTTATTAGCTCAATACGTTTTGAAGCGTCTTCAAGACAATGAGTTCTTTGTTTTGAGTGATATCATACTGTCTGCAAAAACATATGGCGACACTTGTTTTATAGATGCTGAATTATATAGTCCGGAAGCGAAAAAGACATACGACGAGGCATTGCGAGAGTTTGATAAATTAGTCATTCCAGAAGATGATATTTTGAGGGCTGCTGGCGAGTGTGGAATAGAAATGAATCGAAATATAGTAGAAGTCGACCGAAGTGAACTGAGTAAAAAGCTACGCGAAGTTCAGCTTTCTCCGTGGCGTAAGCAAATTGATATGGCATATCGTAAAGCTCACGATGAGAGCTCTGTTAATACGCTTTTTCGTACTTCGTATATAAAATACAGTAAAGAGTCTGACGATCTTTTTCGTGAATGCGTTCTGGAGTATTCAATTGATGAAAGTCACATACAGACGCCTGTTGATCAAGCTCTGGCGGCAATTGTTATGCAGATTGTGGCTCTCAATTTCTTGACGGTCGTGCGAGAAAAATATACAGTGTATGATCGTGGCGATCAGTGGTCGGAGGCGTCAATTTCGGTTGGATACAGAATGTTTCTTGGACTATTGAAGAAAGATGACAAAATAATTAATCAATTGAGATATGATTTCTTAGAGTATATAAAAAGCTTATCGTCGTCCGTCTTTTGTGATAATTTACAAAAAGCTCTTGTTCGATGTTCGGACAATCATAAACAGGTTATATTAAATAGGAGCACGCTAAATGCGATCCTTGGAGGATGTATTATTGGTGGCAAAGGCTGGTTGGAAATGGCGGATAGTGTTCGAATAAGGCAAATGATCAATTCAATCGAGCTGGATATATATGAGGTTAATTCGTAGCTTGAGAACCTTGCATTCTACCTCTCATCTTTTAACGTCATCAATAGCGGCAACTGCGACATATGGAGTGTAAGCTATGGTGGATTTGTAGCAACTGGGCTAGGTGTCCTTATGCTCTACTTCGCTATAGTACATCTAAAAAAGCAGTAAATAGCACAAGATAAAAGGCATAGTGCGGTGAGTTGCTGCTCGAGGCGTACTTAAACATCACAGTAAACAAAATAAACGCCCTCTTGTGCAGGGCGTTTATTTTTTATGCCCCAGATTAACTAGCTTCGTCTAATACAGATCTTGATGTCAATATATTTTGCTATACTGTAAACATATGCGTAGCTTCCTCCATATGACAAAAACGCCGAATCAGACAGAAATAACTGTTAAAGATGTCTTCACTGTTGATTTTTTGCCCTTCTTGTTATCTATCGTCATTATGGTGCCGCTACTGCACGGGATAGGCTGGCTTATTGGCAGTGCTGACCCCAGACAGGGAATCCCCAGTTATTATGTTCAGGTACTGTTCACGGAAAATCCTCTCGTTGAGTTGATCATGGTCGCCGCTGCCTGCTTTATCGCTGTCGGGCGGGAACCTCAGATACGCTTTTGGTCGACGGTGGGAGTGGCTATGCTCATCTCTCTAATTGATGCACCAAACTTTCTTTGGTATATCGATGTCAGCGGCTATTTAAGCATCTTCGCTGGTATTCTTTTAATGATCGCTGGCTGGCGGCTATGGGATTATTACGAAGTACGTAAAATCTACGATATGAAAGAGTCGTATTTGACCAAAGCAGCATTATCAACTTACGTCACTTTCGCTATTTTGGCAGTCATTCTGCTCATCCCGTACGGTAACTAGGCAGAGCGCTCAAAAAACCTTGCATTTCACCCCTAATCTATGCTAAAATACCAGGGTTAATATCAAATCACACGAAAGGTGAGTAATGAGTCTGAGTCGAATCGGAAAACTGCCGGTGATTATTCCGGCCGGTGTGACAATCACGGTTGACTCTGGTGATGTGGTCGTTAAAGGACCAAAGGGTGAATTGAGGCAATTCATCACACCAGCAGTTGAGGTGAAAGTCGAAGACGGACAAGTCACGGTACATCCTAAGGACGAGTCCAAAGTAGCCCGTAGTCAGCATGGTCTGATGCGCGCGCTAATCAACAACATGGTAATCGGTGTAACCAAAGGCTATGAAAAGCGCCTAGAGGTTAACGGTGTCGGTTTCCGTGTTAGCTCAAGCAACAACGAGCTAGAAATGGCACTTGGATTTTCACATCCAGTCAAATACAAAGCCCCAGAAGGCGTAACTGTTACCAACGAAAAAATGATTATCGTTGTTAGCGGTATCAATAAACAACAAGTCGGCCAAGTTGCAGCGGAAATCCGCGCATTGAAGAAGCCTGAACCATACAAGGGCAAGGGTATCAAGTACGTCGACGAGCAGATTTTGCGTAAAGCAGGAAAGACAGGTAAGTAATCATGGCTGAAAATAAGAAGCTACTCAACCGCGCTCTTCGCAAAAACCGCGTTCGCGCTAAGGTTTCAGGCGCGGCAGAGCGCCCACGCTTGACAGTTACTATTAGCAATTTGCACGTTAGCGCGCAATTGATTGACGATGTGGCTGGTAAAACATTGGCTGCAGCAACTACAGTTGGTACAAAAGCGAATGGCACGATGACTGAAAAAAGTGCTGCTATCGGTACTGAAATTGCTAAAAAAGCAAAGAAAATTAAGATTAGCGCAGTAGTGTTTGACCGAAATGGTCGTCAATACGCTGGTCGCCTAAAGGCTTTGGCTGACGCTGCGCGCCAAGAAGGATTGGAGTTTTAGTATGGCAGAGCAAGCTGCAAATACTACCCCACGTGCAGAAGGTCGTCGACCTCGAAATCCACGTGGTGGTCGCCGCGATGACCGGCGAAATGTGCGCGATGACGCACCAAAAGAGTTTGAAGAATTGGTAATCAACATTGACCGCGTTTCTCGCGTGGTTAAAGGTGGTCGCCGTTTCCGATTTAAGGCTTTGGTGGTTGTTGGTAACCGCAAAGATAAAGTTGGTGTCGGTGTTGCCAAGGGTGCAGATGTTCAAGCTGCGGTTACTAAGGCTACATCAGTCGCTAAAAAGCACTTGATTACATTGCCATTAAACGGCGAAACAATCCCGCACGACAGTGAAGTTAAATTTTCTGGCGCACGCGTATTGATCAAGCCAGCTGCTCCTGGTACCGGTATTATCGCTGGTGGTGTAGTTCGTCAGATTATCGGTGTAACAGGTGTCCGTAACCTATTGACCAAATCTCTTGGTTCAACCAATAAGGTTAACATTGCTTACGCGACTATCGAAGCTCTAAAGTCATTAGTTCCACGCGATCAATGGCTAAGCGCTCAGCCTGTAAAAAAGGTTGCTAAAAAGGAGGCTAAATAATGAAGTACAATGATCTCCAAGTTTCAGCAAACAGGAATAAAAAGCGCGTTGGTCGCGGTATTGCTGCTGGTCAAGGTAAAACTGCTGGTCGCGGTACTAAAGGTCAGAACGCCCGAACAGGTAAGAAGCTTCGAGTAATGTTCCAAGGTGGTCAGCGTCCACTAGCTCAAGCTGTGCCAAAGGCTCGCGGATTTAAGAGTTTGCGAACTCCAGCGCAAGTTGTGTACATGGATCACTTGAACGCATTTGATGGCAAGACCGTTGACAACGCTTTGTTGTTTACTGAAGGCTACATTGCAACTCCATTCCATACGGTTAAGGTGATTGCTCGTGGTGAGTTGAAGGCTAAGGTTGACTTGAAAGTTCAGGCTGCCTCAGCTTCAGTTGTTGCTGCTATCGAAAAAGCTGGTGGCTCATTTGAGAAAGTAGCTACACCTCTACGCCAAAGCGCGAAAGAAGCTGAAGAGAAATAATCTTTCTCGACAATGACAAATCCCCTTCAAAAGAGAAGGGGATTTTCTTTTGCCCTGATTTTTGGACTATTTTTCGCTACATTCTTGCGGCACGACTAGATAAATAGTCACATTCCTGTCGGCGGTGTCGTCGCTACTGTCATGATTGGCAATTTTCGGTTCAGAGATAATAATCTTATTCTCAGGAAAACCTTGCGAAACTAAGCCTTGCTTGACTTTATCGGCGCGCTCCATGGCTAATTTTGTGCCAGCACTTGTCTTTGAACTTTCGTACGTCTGACCGACCAGCTCAATTGAAAATTCCTTTTGACTATTTGATTTGTATAGCGACCCCAGTTTAGCTAGTTCGTCAACGGCAATTTCTTCGTATGTATATTGCGTCGAATCCGCATTGAAGAAAACATTTTTAAAATTATATTTACCGTCGCTAAGCGTAAAATAGCCGTCTTTCATATAGTCATAGCCAGCTTTTCGAAAATCAGCAGACGTTAAACATTTTGAATTTGATTTAGCTAAATTCTGCTTTTTGTCTTCGTTTTTCTTCTCATCCTTAGGTTTGACTGCTTCTTTGCGCGAAATATTCGTGTCTTTTGAAGGAGCGGTTTTATTTGACATAAGAACAATTGCCACCACTATTCCGATTATCGCCAGCACTCCCACGATTGCCAATGTAACCCATAGCCATAATTTACTTTTCTTTGGTGGATAATTTTGGGGAAATTCTGGGTTTGGCGGTGGCGTAATTGGCGGAGTTGATGGGATTTCAGGTTGCTGTTGCATATAATACCTCATTTACATTATGTTATTGATTCAATTATAACGCATACGCTTTTATGTTTTTAGTATGGAAATATCCGCTGAGGTAATGTAT